>DASUWA010000050.1 GCA_036378675.1 Acidimicrobiales bacterium | reverse complement strand
CTCCTGGCATCTGCAGTCGGTGCTCGCCGACCCGACAGGCTGCCCGTATCCCGATCAGGCGATGCAGTTCCTCATCTGGCTGCTCGGGCGGCCCAGCGCGCACTACGGGGCGATCTACGGGTGGTACCACGTCGATCTGTCACGTAGTGCCGCGGCAGGAAGCACCTGATCGAGTCATGCATCTGAGCATGGGAGAGCGCTTGCGGGCGCCGATCACCGCGGCCCGTCGACCGTCCGCACTGCTGGGTTCCGTGACGTCGGAGTCGCTGAGACGGCGGCCAGCTCCGGGCTTACTCTTCGTTGGGATCGTGATCGCCGGTCTCGTCGTGCGGATCCTCGAACTTCGTTCGAGCTGGGGTGTACCCGACGCGGACGAGGCAACGGGGATGGTGATGGCCCAGCGGGCTGCTCACGGGCATCTGGCGATCTTCTTCTGGGGCGGAAACTACGGCGGAGATGTGGTCACCTGGCTGGAAGCCTTGTTGGTCAATTTGTTTGGCCTCCATGTGGTCATCTTCCAGGTGGTCGATACGGCACTGGCCTTTGTGGTCGTGCTCCTACTGCGGTCGGTTTCCCGGCGGTTCCTCAGCCCGACGGCTGCCGATCTCTCCGCCGGTCTCGTGTGGGTGCTTTCGCCGGCCTGGGTCTTCTGGAGCTCGCGGGAGTACGTCTTCTGGGTTCCAGGGATGGTCTTCGCGTTGGCAACTATCTGGGCGTGCCTGCGTTGGCGCGAGGAGCCTCGCGGAGTGGCCCCTTACCTGGTGGGTTTCTTCGCGGGTGTCACCTACTGGATCTATCCGTTGTACGGATGTCTGCTGGCGGTTCCGCTGATCGCCTACATCTGGAGCGCCAGATCCGACTGGCGATCGATCGTCAAGACACTTGTGATGATCCCTGTCGGAGGCGTCTTCTGGCTCGTCGCCAACTTTCGGCACCATTTTGAGTCTCTTCATCGACCCGTCAACGCACACCAGGGCCTCGGCTACGCCGTGCGGCATTCAGTGACCGAAATCCTGCCGAGGGCGTATGGCACCTATCCGCGTCCGTCGGGACTGTCGTTCCCGCCGGTCGCCCCGGGTTCGGGCGCTTTGAGAGTGATCGGGATAAGTCTGTTCGCGGGTGGCGTCGTGTGGACGCTGGGATTCCTGATCGTAAGGAGACCGCTTCTGACCACCGCCGGCGCAGCCGTGGTGCTTTGGGTTCCCCTGCTTGCCATTTCCGGTGTCTTCCTAGACAGTTCGGGATACCGCTACAGCCTCGTCCTAATTCCGGCGCTGGCTTTCATGGTGGCTTGGTTGGCAGATCGGCACCGCTATGTGGTCTTGGCGGTGGCCATCCTCGCGGTAGCGACCTCTATCGTCACCGTCGGCTCTGGGACCAAATGGTTTCGTTCGCAACCCGCCTGCCCAGGCGACCTCCAGGCGGTGGGGCGTTACCTCCAAGGGGTGGGGCGGGACCGAGTGTGGGCGAGCTACTGGATCAGTGCGCCGCTGGATGTCTGCACACGGGATCGGGTGGTAGCGAGCCCGACCGCGGTCGAGCGAGACGACTACGCCAAGAAGGTGGTCGGTGCGGCTCCGCAAGCGACCTTCGTCGTGTACCCGGGCAACGTCCTGGACCAGGCCCTGGGATTATGGGAGTCCCGAAACCCGGGTGCAGGAGCTTCAAGGGTTGTGGTCGGCGGTTTGGCCATCTGGAGCTTGCAGCAGCCGGCCACACCCCAAAGCCTTGATTTGCCCCCGAGCGTTCTATGAGTGAACACGGGAGGTTTCGGGAGTTGTGGATCGCGCCGATAACATCGCGCCTTCATGGTCGTGCGTGAACGCTTAAGAGCATCGCCTACGGCGCGGAGGCTTTACTCGGGGGCGGTCTCGGTCCGAGCGCGCGGTGTCAACACGATCTTCGGCGGGTTGACGATCAATCGCGTGCCGAAGGAACTGGCGATCCGGTTGATGTATCAGATCCTTCTCGGAAGGGAGCCGGACCCGACCGGATTCACCGACAGCCTCACGCTTCTCAGATCCGGCGGCATCACCATCGATCAGCTCGCCGAACGAATTCGTGGTTCGGAGGAGTTCGCGACACACGGCTTCAGTGGCCCGATGCTCACTTCATCGATCCACGCCGGCCGATGCGAATGGGTTCGAAGCCTGCCCGCGGCCAGACGCATCGTCGATCTCGGCGGAACTCACCTCGCGAGCAACGAAGGAGCTCTCGTCTCGCTCGGGTACCCCTACCCGTTCGAGGAGTTGACCATAGTGGATCTCCCCTCAGATGCGCGGCACGTCATCTACCAGGGAGCCGAGCACTCGACCGTCGAGACGCGACTAGGCCCGGTGACCTACCGGTATCACTCGATGACGGATCTGTCCGGCTTCGCGGATTCCAGCGTCGACCTGGTTTATTCGGGTCAGTCGATCGAGCACATCCACCGGGACGAAGGGGCCTTGATGCTGAAGTCGGTGCAGAGACTACTGAGACCGGGCGGTTGGGTCGCGATCGACACGCCGAACGGCCGAGTCACGCGTCTCGAGCAGGAAGAGTTCATCGACCCTGATCACAAGCTGGAATACACGTGGCCCGAGCTCCAGGAGCTGATCCTCGACGCGGGTTTGGAGGTTGTGTCTGTTCAGGGCCTGAACTACGCAGGGCCGTCTCTTGCATCAGGTCGTTTCGACGCGGAGGAGGTCGCAAAAGCTTACGGCCTCCACCACGAAGCGGAAGACTGCTACATCCTTGCGGTCCTCGCCAGAAAACCCATTTAGCCAGCTTGAGCCGATGCACCTCTCGGTGAC
>DASUWA010000049.1 GCA_036378675.1 Acidimicrobiales bacterium | reverse complement strand
AACGGGTCGTTGACGATCTGGGTCTTGGAAACGAGTTCGCCCTCGGCGTTCTTTCGCACGATCACCGACCGGCGGCGGTGCAGGTCGATACCCACATACTCTTTATTCACGGGAACCTTCTTTCGTCGTGAGGGTGTTGCTGTGGAAGGCCCGAGTGTGCCAACACCCGGTCCCTCCCGGCGAGAGAAGGCCCCAACCCTCTTCACAGCCCCAACAGCCATCCGACCCTCCCGACATCGGCGGCGGCTCAGCGCCCCAGCCGAACCATCCCGCAAACAGCGGCGACCCGCTGCTTCATCGCATCACCTCTCTCCCGCCCAAGTAGGGCAGCACCGACCTGATAGAGAAAGAGGGATAATCCGCTCGTGGACAATCGCCCTGGGCGTTACCGTCGGTAGATGTGACTGCAAGAGCCCCCGACGTCGAAGCCCTAGATGCTGCCTGGCGCGTCGCTGGGTCCTATCTGGAGCACTTCTTCTCTGCCACAGCGAAGCAAAAGTCAACGCTGGCCAAGAAGGCTCCGATCTGTGAGCTGCAGACCGTTGCCCTTGACTATCCCGACCCTTTCGTTCGCCGTGCCTGCCTGTTCTTCCTGGACCATTACGCCAACGAATCGTCGACTGAAGTGTTCGTCGAAGCCCTGAGAGACCCGGTCGACTTTGTCCGCAACGCCGCACTGCACTCGGTTGCGTGCGAGACCTGCAGAAAGGAGGAACTCTGCGTCCCGGAGGTCGTCAGTGCAGTCGCCGGGGTTCTCGAGGGTGATCGGAGCGCCGAGCTTCGAACCAAGGCGATCCCGACGTTGCTTCATCTCGCGGGTCGCGACATTCGCGCCTGGGAAGCCATTTTGCGAGCCGCGTCGAACGACCCCGATCACATCGTGCGACTTGCCGCAGCTGACGCTCTTTCAGGTCTCTTCGTCGCTCCCCGCAAGCGGTACGAACGGCGTCAGCGGCGTCACGCACGGTCGGCCAGACGCGCCGGCTTCTGACCGGAGTCAGACCGGTCACGCTTGGATGCATCTCAAGGACGCGCCGCCCCCGAACGCGAGCGCCATAATCCAACTCACCGGAACCGGAGATGTGTGCCGAACGGCACCTACGGCACGGTCCGGTGTCGTTCAGTTGCTGGGGCTGAGAAGGTCCTCCAGGGCTATTCGTCGATAGAACTCGCGACGCACCAGATCAGCAACACGGTTGACCGTTTCGGCACCGTCATCGGCTGGGTCGATGTGCACTCGGAAAGGCCGCTGGCCCTTGGCAGTGTCAACTACCCGGACGATCGCCCGCGCTACGTCAGCTGGATCCGCGTCGGGGGGAGCGAGATCGGCGAGTTTCTTTGCGACTTGATCGAGAAGTCCGCCGTAGAGGGTTTCGTAAGAAGCGGCCACTTCGAGGTCCTCGGCGTGTCCGGCGTGGGCGAAATGATTTGTACCGGATGTGAATGAGCCTGGGACGATTATTGAAGTCTCGACACCGAATCGCGCGAGCTCTGATGCATAGCTGACCGCAAGAGAGTCCTCGGCGGCTTTCGCGGCGAAATACGGGCCGAGGTAGGGCGGAGTTCCACCGCGTGTGCTCGTAGAGCCCACCCACACAACTAGCCCGTCTCGCTGTGCCCGCAAATGTGGGAGCGCTGCCCGATTTAGGCGCTGGGTGGATATGACGTTCGTGTCGTAGACGCTCATGATCTGCTCGGGTGTGAATGCCTCAGTCGGCCCGAGAACCATGTGACCGGCGTTATGTACGATGACGTCGAGGCGTCCGACCTCGGTGATGATGGTCGCGACCGCGGTGTCTACTGATTCTTGGTCCGAGACGTCTAGCTCGACCGTGCGCAGGTCGACCGAGTGGGTTCGGGCATAGGCGGAGGCGTCCTCTGCCGCGGACTTGTTTCGACCGTCGAGATCACGGATCCCCGCATATACGACGTGGCCGGCATCAGCGAGCGCTCGGACGGTCATGGCTCCGAAGCCACTCGAGGCGCCAGTCACGACGATGGTCTTGTTCGGCATGGATGACTCACTTTCTGGAATGCCTCCGGGCTTATGTGCCTATCGTTACGGTCGTCTACTGGTCGGGTTAGATGATGCCGCCGTTCACGTAGAGGACTTGTCCGTTCACCCACCGAGCTGGTCCAGCCAGGAAGGCCACGACCTCAGAAATATCGGTGGGGTGACCCAGTCGTTCCAAGGGCGACATGTGTGTGAGCTCTTCTTTGCGGTCGTCGCTCTCGGCATTGAGCATGAGTGGTGTCGCCGTTGGACCGGGACCGATAGCGTTGACGGTGATGTCGCGTCCGCGAAGTTCGCGCGCGAGGATCATGGTGAGCGCCTCCACTCCGCCTTTGGACGCTGCGTACGCGGAGAATCCCGGGAAAGCGAGTTTCACTACCGACGAGGTGAAATTGATTATTGCCCCTCCAGCGCGGAGTCTCTTTGCCGCCTGCTGATTGACGACGAAGGTGCCTCGCAAGTTGATCCGGATGATCTGGTCGAAACTCCTGAGATCTAGATCGGCCAGCGTCGCGAGCGGCATGATTCCTGCCAGGTGGACGACGACGTCCACGCCGCCAAGATCTGCCTCAGCCTGATCGAAGAGCGAGACGACCTGTGACTCCTCGGCAACGTCAACTTGAATCGCGATCCCTTCGCCACCCGCTTCGTTCACCGCTTTGGCGGTCGTGTCGGCCTCTTCCCGACGTCCGGCGAACCCGACGACGACGGCGAAACCGTCCGAACCCAAGCGGCGACACACCTCCGATCCGATGCCGCCTGAACCGCCAGTGACGACCGCCACTCTTCTGCCTGACGGACTCATGGCTCGCTCCCTTTGTGAGGATGTCCTATCTGATCTAAGTAGTGGCACCAATCAGGGTGTAAGTCCAAAGCCTTTTCAGTAGCCTGCGATAAGGATTGGGCATCGAGGCTGGTCAGCCAGGGAGGGCTCGGTCGAAATGGACCTGGATCTGCGACGAGTCCGGTATTTCGTTGAGGTCGCCGAACGCCTGCATTTCGGTCGGGCAGCGGCTGTGCTTCACATGACCCAGCCAGCGCTCTCCCGGCAAGTTCGCCAGCTCGAAGACGAACTTGGAGTCAAGCTGCTCGACCGGAGCAGCCGCCACGTTGCATTGACCACGGCAGGCAAGAAGCTGGCAGAAGATGGCGCGGAACTGCTCGCCGCCAGCAAAGCAGCCATTCAACGAGCGAGGCGAGGCAACCCTGACGGGCCCAGCCTAACTCTCGGTTTCATGCTCGGAATGGACTTGTCACAAATCTTGAACGAGTTCAGCCGGGTCGAACCCGAAGTCGACATCCAACTCCAGCGACTGCGTTGGTGGAACCACGCCGACGCCGTTCGCGACGGCCGAGTCGATGTCGGCCTCGTGCGCCGTCCGCTCGCTCAAGATGGGCTGATTGTGCAATCGCTTTACAACGAGCCCATCTGCGTAACGTTGCCGGCAACCCACCCACTCGCAGGCGAGGCCTCCGTCAGGATTGCTGACCTAGCCCACGAACCGGTACTCGTTTACGCCGACGCCGATCCAGCGTGGAACGCCTTTTGGACCATCGACCCGCGACCCGACGGTTCACATCCACCCGGTGGGACCGAAGTTCACGACATGGAAGAGATCCTGGCCTACGCCCGCACCGGAAAGGGCGTGGCGTTCCTTCCCAAGCCGATCGTCGAGGGCGTCGTTCCCCGCGATGTAGTCTTTGTGTCCGTCGCCGACGTCCCTGACGGCGAAGTCGTCCTTGCCACCAGTTCCGAGAAAACGCCCCCGTACGTCCCGACCTTTGTGGACGCGGCAAAACGCGCGGTAGGCGGTCGGAGATGAGCAGGGATCGAATAACCCCAAACCCGTCAATATTTGGGCAGTCCTAGTCATATGTGTGGATCTCTCCCAAGATCTCCTCGTCAGGGGTCGGAGCGTGATCTTGGAGTGGGGCCACTGGGCGCGAGTCGAGCCGGATGAGAAACGACGCGGGGCGCGAACTCTGGGCGTGGGAGTCGACCGGTACCGTACCTGAATGTGTCATTGGAGGAGCTGATCGAGGAGCCCAACGCAGGGGGTCTAGCTAGCGCACAGCCTTGCCTAAGACACGGGCGCATTTTGACAGGTAGGCAACATTCTCCGGCTTCCCGACGAGGAGCAGATCCAATTTTCGAGAGTCCCGTTGCCGATGGTTGATCTCTCCGACTTTGTCAGGTCCCGTTGGGGGTGGCTGCCGTGACCTCGATCACCACTCGGCCGCCGGCGCCCGCTTCGACTGCGGCGTGAGCGTCGGCTATCTGGTCGAGGGGGTATCGGGCTGCGATGTAGGAGCGGAGGCTGCCGTCGAGTAAGGCATCGGTGAGGGTGCGGGCTGCGTCGTCTTTGACAATGGCCGGGAAGTCGTCGCTTCCGAGAAGGCGCAGGGTGGAGTCTTTGAAACCGAGCGCCCAGTAAGGAATGGTCGGGTGATCGACTGATGTCGAGTAGGAGCAGATGACTCCGCCTACAGCAAGAACGGCGGCGTCGAGGTCGACGTGGTTGGCGAGGTCGACCTCGGCTATGCGGTGCACACCTTCGGGAGCGACTTCGGCTATTCGGCGGGCGAGGTCCGGGTCTTCGTTGCGGAAAGCGTGGTGGGCACCGAGCTGGATGGCTTGGCTGATTTGACGGTCGTCGACCACGACGGCCACGACTTGGGCACCCGCGCGCCTTGCGAGTTGAGTCGCTATGGAACCGACGCCCCCAGCTGCTCCGTGGATGAGGACGGTGAGACCCTCGACGGACCCGTCAGCAAACACGGCCCGGTGGGCGGTGATGCCAGCGATCCCAAGACAGGAGGCTTGCGCGTCGAGGTCGGCGGAACTGAGCGCCGGGCCGGTTGATACCCGCAGCGGGACGGCGAGGTCAGTAGGCACTACGACGTATTCGGCCGCGGTGCCGAATGGTCGGTATGACTGAGCCCCGTAACACCATACGTGCTCACCGATTCGATCGTGGTCGACTCCGGGGCCGACTGCGTCGATGGTGCCGGCCCCATCGCTGTGTGGGATTACACGAGGGTAAGGCATTGTCGAGCCTTGCCAGCCGGAGCGTTTCTTCACATCGCCGGGGCTGAGTCCGGAGACCGTAATGGCGATGCGGACCTCGCCCAAACCGGGAGCGGGGTCGGCCATCTCCCCCACAACGAGGCTGTGGTAGGGGTCGCCTTGATGCTCATACCAAGCGGCGCGCAAGTCTCACCTCCGGCGATCGGCTGTCAAACGGGGTGTGGCTGAGGCACTTCGGTCCGCACATCGTCAACGTGGCGCTAGCCGCGCCCGGCGATGGCAGTGCGGGCCTCGTCGACGTCGACGAGCTTGCCGTTGAGCCCGCCGTACTGGTGCAGGTCGCCGTACATCTCGATCCGGATGGCGGCCCCGACGCCCCCCGCTTTCATCGGGTCGAATCCCGAGGCCGAGATCAGCCGTTCGATGGCCGTCTGGGCTTGGGGATCGTCGGTGGCGTAAAAGAGGACTGCTCGTCTCGGCGTACGGTTCGCCGCTGCTTTCAGCGAATCGGCGGACAGCGTTCCGAACGCTTTCACAAAATGCGCCTCGGCGGGGAGCAGCTCGGCGATCACCGAGCCCGAGGACACACCCTCGGGCAGCGTTCGATGAAACTCGCCTTTTTCGTCTGCCGTCACGGGGTTTGAGGGGTCGACGACCACCTTGCCAGCTAGGACGCCTTGGTTCTGCGCTATGAGGCTCTTCATCACATCGAACCACACGGCGAAGATGGCGACGTCTGCGGTTTTGACCGCCTCGGGCACTGGTGCGGTCGACGCCAGTTGTCCCAGTTCTTTGGCCAACGCCTCGGGCGGCTGTTGCGCGGCGAGAATTACGCGTTCGCCTCCGGCCACCAGATGCCCCGCGATGGTGCGACCGATGTTGCCTACTCCGATGACCGCTGTGCTCACAGATACGTCTCCTTTCACTCATTGCCTGTGATCAGTCCTGGTGGTTAGGCGGTCGTCGGCAGACCGAGCTTCTTCAGCACCTCATCAGCAGCTGCAGCCGCCGACTTCTGTTGCTGTCCGGTGATGAGGTTTTCGTCGACGACGGCGTGTGGTGTCCAAGGTGGGGCGGCTTCGTAGAGCGCGCCGGCGAGTCGGAGTCGATCCTCGAGCAACCACGGCGCGTTGCCGGCGAAGGTGGCCTGGTTCTCCTCTTCGTTGCTGAACGCGGTCAGTCGTCGCCCCTTCATGAGCCAGGTGCCGTCGGGGAGGTGCGCGGAGAGAAACGCGGCCGGGCCGTGGCATACCGCGGCGAGGATCTTGTTCTTGTCGGCAAGGACGTCGGCGTAGAGGTTGCCGACGGTTGGATGTACCGCGAGGTCTTGCATCGGGCCGTGTCCGCCTACTTGGAACACGACGTCCCAGTCCGCGGCGCGGACGTCCTCCAGTTTGAGCGGCGACCCGAACACCTCGGCCAGCTTGTCGAGATACGCTTGCTGGTCGGATATCTCCTCTTCGGAGTAGTACTGCGGGGAGAGGCTGAGCGGGTCGGGCGTCGGCGTAACCCCGAGGGGGGTCGCGATGGAGACGTCGAGCCCTGCGGCAGTGAACGCGCGGTGCGGGCGAATGAACTCCTCGGCCCAGAACCCAGTGGGATGGGGAAATCCGTTCTTCATTGTCCAGACCTTCGCTCCGGTGAGGACCATTAGCACCTTGGCCATTTTGGGGCTCCTTCGCTTTCCTTCTCTGCGCCGTAACTCAGTGATGCCACGGGTTTCAGTTCCACGACGGACGAGGCGCAACCGGCCGGTTTCGGACCGGCGGGGGGTCGCCTGCGAGAGCGTAAGAGCTACGATTGGGCGGAATCTATGACTAAATCGCCGAAAAACTTTGCAGATCGTCCGGACTGGTGGATCGGCCCACCCGAACCGGTCGATGGCGAGGCGGAGCAGGCCCCCGACGTCCTTTCGGTGCTCCTCAGAGCGGTAAGGCTTCGAGGTGAGGAGCTCTACTGCGTCACCCCGGCGTCTCCGTTCGCCGTCTTGTTCGACCACCCAGGCGGGACCATCCACATGGTCGGAGACGGAGAATTCGAACTAGAGGTCGACGATGAGTCGGAGCCACGCCGCTACCAACGAGGCGACGTGGTCATGTTGCCCGCCGGCCGACGGCACACGATCCGTCAAGGTCGACGAATCGATCCGAGCCCCCTGTCGGTAGGCGACAGCCGGGTCGACGTCGGCACCCACGGAGAGGGGACGCGGTGGATTGCAGGGACGTTCTCATATGACGATTCGCGTGGCGGACTCCTCCACGGTCTGCCCCCGATCGTCGAACTGCGAGGTGCCGGCGACCAGTCCCTACTCTGGCTGGACGTCAGCGCTCAGATGCTGATGAAGGAGAAGCTCGAACCTTCCCAGGGCTCCCGAGAGATGATCGCTCGGATCCTCGACTTGCTGTTTATCCAGGTGTTACGCGCCTGGGCTACCGGGCCTAAAGCGACGCCCGGCTGGTTGACCGGGGCAATGGACCCCGTGGTTGGAGCCGCCGTCACCGCGATCCACTCCAACCCCGGTCACCCCTGGACCATCGAACGCTTGGCAGACAAATCGAACCTGTCCCGCTCTGCGTTCGCGGATCGATTCACCCGACGGGTCGGACAGCCACCGGCGACCTACATCACTCAAGTTCGTCTCGCCAACGCCGCCGACGTTCTCCTCGACACCACCGCCCCGGTTGGTGCCGTCGCCGCGAACATCGGTTACGAATCCGAAGCCGCCTTCAGTCGCGCCTTCAGCAAGCGATACGGCATGCCACCCTCCAAGTGGCGACGCCAAAGCGAACCGAAGCCCGCGTCGTAGACGTTCAGGAAAGAAGCCAACGACCCGGCGCGCCCACCGAATGAAGTGAGCACCTTCACCTACGTCACCACGTCATTTCAGGCCAGCGAAACCGCAGCAACTGCCAGGCCTCAAACCCCCCGTACGGACTTCCGCGACGCAAGGAAGGGCTAAGCGAGCATGGATCTGCAAGGTTCCTATCGGTCGAACTGAGCCACGATCTCGACTGCCCGAAAGGTGTTTATCGGTTCGGGAGCGATCGCGGTAGCCCGAAGTACGGGAGGGCGGTGTTCTCGAAGCGGGTGAGAGCGCCGATCCGGTCGCCGGTGAGGGTGAGAACGTAGAGGCCCACACCGTGGCTGATGCCGTTGGGGCCACGCAGGTAGGCCCCGAACGCGGGCTGACCGTTGGCTCGTGTCGGGACTAGGTCGAATCGTCGACCCGAGTCGAACAGGCCCGCGCAGAAGCGGGCCACGACGGCCCGTCCTTCGTATTCGAAGGGCATCGGCGGCATCGAGATGAAAGCGTCCTCGGTGAGGAGATCAATCAGCGCGTCCATGTCGGCGGACTCCCACGCGAGTTTGAACTTCTCTGCCAGTGCGTCGTCGGCCGGGTCATGGGAGGCTGGACCTGGTTGTCGGTCGTCGGCTGTCGCTAGGTTGTGTTCTAGGGTGGCACGGGCCCTTCTGAGGGCGCTGGTGACCGAACCGGTGCTTGAGTTCAGCATGTCAGCGACCTCGTCGGCGTGGTATCCGAGGACGTCGCGCAGGACCAGGACGGCGACTTGGCGAGGCGGGAGGATTTGTAGGGCGGTCACGAACGCCAAGGAGATGGATTCGCTTTGTTCGTAGCGGGCCTCGGGGCTGAGCGGCAGATCGATCACACCTTCGAGCAGAGCGTCGGGATAGGGCTCGAGCCATGGGACTTCGTTCAACCGAGTCGACTCGGGCGGTTCGACATGGGGCACGTCCCACTCCTTGGCCGGCCGCCGACTGGCTGACCGGCGCGCGTCGAGGCATTTGTTGGTGGCGATCCGGTAGAGCCACGTGCGGAGCGAGGCCAGTTCCTCGAACCCGCCGAGGCCTTGCCAGGCGGCGAGCAGGGTGTCTTGGAGGGCGTCTTCGGCGTCTTGGAAGGATCCGAGCATCCGATAGCAGTGCACATGTAGCTCCCGCCGGTACGGCTCGGTGAGTTGACCGAACGCGTTGCTGTCTCCGGCCCGGGCCCGTGGCATCAGGTCCGCTGTTTCCACTCTCCCTACACCCTTTCCTGGTCGTGTCTGCGCTGCTCCTTGTATAGACGCCGAGACAGGCCCGAATTGGGCGGCCGATTGCCGCGCAATTTCGCGAAGTCTCGGCGTCTGCATTCTTGGCTGGTGACAAAGCCAGCGAAAGGAGATCCGAAAATGGGAAAGATCGTGATGGGCGGTCCGCAGAACGTCACGCTCGATGGAGTCGTCCAGGACCCTGACGGCGCGGAGGGCTTCGGGCTCGGCGGCTGGTTCGTCGAGTTCGGGGGACCGGACCTCGAAGCGTGGAACAAGGTGGCGCTCGACGAGTGGCTGGGCGCCAAGGCCTGGCTGCTTGGTCGGCGGAGTTACGAGTTTTTCGGGGGGCGGTGGCAATCGCGCAGTGGCGAGCTTGCCGACAAGTTGAACAGCATGCCCAAGTATGTCGTGTCCTCCACTCTTGAAGACCCCGACTGGAACAACTCGATGGTCCTAACCGGCGATGTCGTCACTGAGGTGTCCAAGCTGAAGCAGGAGCTGGACGGTGAAATCATCGTCTCGGGCTACCAGCTCGGACGTACCCTCATCGAGCACGGTCTGGTCGATGAGCTGCGAGTGGTCATCTTCCCTGTCGTCCTCGGGGCGGGCGAACGGTTCTTTGATGAGACCGGCATCAAAAAGCCCGTCCGCCTCGTCGATTCCAAGACCGTCGGCGACAACCTCGTCTACCTCACTTATCAGTTCGTGCGGAACGCGTAACCCAAACACAGCGGCCACGGGGAACGATCCCCCGGGGTTCCAACGCCCACGTCGCGCTAGGCACCGATCAACGTTCCCTCGAGACCAGAAAGCTGGAGGTTGTGTATGTCCAAAACACTCGTGTCAGTAATCGACATCCAGGCGCCGACCGTTACGGTCTGGGCCGTTCTAACCGACTTTCCGGCCTATCCGGATTGGAATCCAATAGAGATCGAAATGTACGGCGAGCCTGTAGTGGGGACCCGACTGCAGCACACCAGCAAGCTGCCAGGACGAAAGCCGATGCGGTTCACGCCCACGATCGTCGCCGCCGAACCTGGCCGCGTCCTGGCCTGGGACGGGCGAGTCTTAGTCCCACACCTATTCGATGTGCACCACCGCTTCGAGCTTTCGCCCGCGGCGACGGACGGGACGAGGCTCCGACAGTCCGAGCGATTCAGCGGTCTGCTTGTCCCCTTCCTCACGAAAACGCTGCGTCAAACCCAAGAAGCATTCGAAATCGCGAACCAAGCCATCAAGTCAAGAGCCGAGACCATCGCCAACACGCCTCGACCCTGACCGCGCCCGTTTAGACTCGTTCGAAAGCGGACCTCCATCTACCTTCCGATCCGAAACGACATCGGGGAAGATCTCCCGCCGGAATGAGCCCCGGCGGGTGCGGTCCAATAGCAGTGGAAGGAATATGGACATGCCTGCTCGCATTTCCTGTGTGTGCATTGACGCCGTCGAACCTCGTCGTGTCGCCGACTTCTGGGCCGCTGTACTTGGATGGGACATGGTCGAAGACGGTGACGAGGGCATCAGCCTGGCTTCGCCGGGCAGAGATCTGCCCACGCTTGACATACTCCCCGTGCCGGAGGTCAAGCAGACCAAGAACCGACTGCACCTCGATCTGCGGGCTGACGGAACCAGCTTCGATGCGGAGCTTGACCGGCTCAAGGGCCTCGGCGCCCGGCGCGTCGACGTTGGTCAAAGCTCAGATGTGACCTGGGTAGTCTTCGCCGACCCCGAGGGCAACGAGTTCTGCCTTCTCCGTCGCACCGTGCAGGAAGTGACGGCCTAGCCAGTCTGGCCGCGTTACCGCTGCTCTGTGTGCCATATGTAACTCACCGACTCGCGCGGGAGCACTGTCCCCGAGGCGCCGACCAGCGAGAGCTGCAGAACGCGCGAGCCATAACCCAGGCCCAGCCTCCCGAGGAGCCCCGAACGGCACTTCGGGAGTGTTCAGGCGACGATCCAAAGTCCTCGTCCCCGGTCCACGAGGTCGGTCCTCGATTGTTTCAGCTCCAACAACTCCAAGGCGTGCGTCCCTCTCCACTCTCGCTGACTCGCTCATCTCGGATGTCGCTGGCGCCATGAGGGGGATCGGCTGGGCTCGGACAGGGTGCCAACGGGGGCGCTAGAAAGTGACCTGTGCCAGGCCGGCCTCCTAACGCCATCGCGGACTACGCGTTGATCGGCGACTGCCACACCAGCGCGTTGGTCGGCCGGGACGGCAGCATCGACTGGCTCTGCTTCCCGAGACCCGACTCGCCGGCTGTGTTCTGCCATCTGCTCGACGACCAGCACGGCGGGAACTTCGCTGTTCGTGTCGCCGGGGGCTCAGCGTCGCGCGTCTATGTCCCGCACACGAACGTGTTGCAGACGAGCTGGGCCGGACCGTCCGGCGTGCTCGAGGTCACCGATTGCATGCCGGTCGGAATGTTCGATCCTGGTCACACAACGCGGGTGCGGGCCCGGCGCAGTGTCCTACGTCGGCTGGTGTGCCGATCGGGCACGGTTCTTGCGCAGGTGCGGGTGACCCCGCGGTTCGAATATGGCCTCGTCGTGCCCCGGTTGCGAACTCTCAGCCCGCTCGTTGCGGACTTCGTGGGCGGCGGATCTTCACTACGGGTCCGCGCCACCCACCCGCTTGAGCGTCGCGACGCCTCGACGCTTCGGAGGGGTGATGTGCTGGCGGCCGATTGGGAGATGGAGGCGGGACAGACCGCCTGGATCGAGGCGACCTGGGCACCGGCTCATCTGGCGCCCGAGGATCTTCCAGAACCCGATCCGGTCGGCTGGGAACGGTTGCTCGACGAGACGGTTTCCTTCTGGACCTCGTGGGCGGCCAGCATCCGCTACGACGGCGACCATCGCGAGGAAGTCGTCCGGTCCGCTCTGATTCTCAAGGCGTTGACGTACGCGCCCACAGGCGCCGTGCTGGCAGCGGCCACTACCAGCCTTCCCGAGGAGATTGGCGGGGATCGCAACTGGGACTACCGGTTCACGTGGATTCGCGACGCGACGCTGACACTGACGAGTTTGTTCATCCTCGGCCTGTTCGCCGAGGCGAGCGCATTCAAGCAGTGGATCGAGCGGACCGGGGCCGGGCGCCCCCAGGACCTCCAAATCATGTATGGGGTAGAAGGCGAGCGCATGCTGCCCGAGATCGAGTTGGACCACCTAGCGGGCTACCGGAACAGCCGCCCGGTCCGCATCGGCAACGGTGCCGTGAAGCAGCTGCAGCTCGACAGCTTCGGCCAGATGCTCGAAGCCGCGTTCTTGTTCGCCAAGGCCGGCCAACCCATCACGGCGGACAACTGGAGGTATCTGTCCGGGTTGGCTGACATTTGCTGTGACCGCTGGCGCCAGCCCGACCAGGGCATCTGGGAGATGCGCGACACCCCGCGCCACTTCCTGCACTCGAAAGCCAACTGCTGGCTGGCCCTCCACCGGGCCGTGCAACTGGCCGAGATGCTCGGCTACGCGCCCAGCCCTCACTGGCCGGCCGAGCGCGACGCCGTTGGCCGCTACCTCCTCGACGCCGCCGCCGACGGATGGTTCCCCCAGGCGGCGGGAGGCGCTGACGCCGACGCCGCCTGCCTGCTCATACCTGCCCTCGGGTTCGTGCCGGCCAGCCACCCTGCGGTTGTCGCCACGGTCGACGCCGTCCGCAACCAGTTGGCCGGCCCCCACGGGCTGATCCACCGGTATCGCACCGAAAGCGGACCCGGGGACGGAATCCAGGGCCACGAGGGGGCGTTCCTCCTGTGCAGCTTCTGGCTTGTTGACGTGCTCGCTCACACGGGCAAGCTGGACGAGGCGGAGTCGTTGCTCGAGAATCTGGTGAGCCTCTCCAACGACGTGGGCCTCTACGCCGAGGAGGTCGACCCGGACACACGCGCGCACCTCGGGAACTTTCCGCAGGCGTTCACCCACATGGCGCTGGTCACCTCGTGCGCCTACCTCTCAGCGGCCCGGCGCGGGCACCTGCCAGACGACAGTGAGAGTCACGACTTCGCCGAACTCGCACTCAACCGACTGCTCGAACGTAACGCGTCGCCAGGCATTCAACGACCGTCGCCGCGAGCGACGTCGGCGGATCCCTGAACAAGCGTGGCCCCGGCCATCTCCTCGCTCAGCGCAGCACCTCGTCCCCTGGTCAACAAGGACGTGCACCGCCGCCATCCAACCCGACGCGCCACCACAATGGCGCCCACCACCGGCGGGTTCCAAGCACAACAGGTGCGCGGTGCGAGTGCGCGTTAGGCGAAGCACCGACACAGAAGCAGAATGTGCGATCAAGAACCCGACCGCGGCGACAACAAGCGGAGCACCGAACGGCACCTCGGGCGTGTCCCACTGCTCGGGGATCGGTAGCAGTCGAGCCCATAGATTCGGGGTATTTGTTCAACCACTACCTAGGCGTGGTCACACGCTGGCGGACCGTCAGGTCGCAACCTCTTCGCCACCCCACGCACTCGTTTGTTAGGTTTCCACGTGCTCTCCGTTCCGGCGTCGTCCTCGGATCTTTACCCAGAGTGGTTCTCGGAGGCACTGGGTTGCGAGGTTACGGGTGTCGAGGTGCTCGACGAGGCGTCTGCCACCAACCACCGGCTCCGTCTGAGGCTCTCCTTCCTCGTTCCCGGGGCAGGGCCCCCGTCGGTCTTTGTAAAACTGCCTCCGCTGGACCCAGGCCACCGACAGATGATCGGCGCGAACAGCATGGGCGAGCGGGAGGTTCAGTTCTATACGGACGTGGCTCCGTCGACAGAGCTGCGGGTTCCCCGGGCTCATGTCGCAGTCACGGCCGACAACGGGGACTATGTTCTAGTCCTCGAGGACCTGGCCGCTGGTGGCTGCCAGTTCTCCGACGGTGGCTGGGGCGTTGAAGCCGACGCGGCCGCCGGGGCGCTCGAGGGTCTGGCGACCTTCCACGCCCGGTTCGGGAATCCCGCCGTCCGTGACATGGTGGCGCCCTGGTTGGCCGTGCCCCGCCAGGGTTGGGGGGACATGGTCGTCGAGTTGCTACGAATGGTTCTTGACGAGCAGAGCGACATGCTGACTTCCGCGTACATCGCCGCCGGGAATATGTACGCCGATCACTGGCAGCACTTCGACAGGGTATGGGAGGCCGGGCCGCAGACCTACATCCACGGGGACCCCCACATAGGTAACGTCTTCCTTGACGCAGGCGAGGTGGGATTCCACGACTGGGGTCTATCGCGCGTTGGCACACCGCTTCGCGACGTCAGCTACTTCCTGACGATGACAGTCGACCCGGAGGAGCGCCGACGGAATGAAAGAGACCTGCTCCGGCTCTACCTGGGGACCCTCCGTGCCGCAGGGGGACCGAATATCAACTTTGACGACGCATGGTTCGCGCACCGGGTTCAGACCGGCTACACCGTGCTAGCAACCTTCCTGGTGTTCATGCCCGGCTATGCCGGCCCTGAGGCGCAAGTGCTTGGAGGTGACCTGCGGCGAAGAGCGGAGCTCGCGCTCGAGGACCTCGACGTGGTGGACGCGATGAAGATGACTCTGAGCTAGGTAATCACCCCACCGGTGAGCGCTCCGAACCGCTGGTTGGTCAGATCGACGGACCGCCGAGCGTGAAGGATGTCTCCAGCCGCGCCAACCAGAAGTCCTTCACACCGGAACGCCTCGACCTGTTCCTCATCGCCGAAGAGGCCACCGAAACGCTCCTGTCCTTCGCAGAACAACATGGCGTGACCATCAAACCGCCGCTGAGAGCGCCCCCACCGCCGGCTCAGAGACCCTCCTGCTACAGCTCACCACGAATCTCGTTCACAACGCCATCGTCCACAATCTGCCCAAACAACGCACCGTGCCGATAACGACGGGAGTCAGTTCCGAGTCGGTGGTGCTGACAGTGGAAAATACCGGGGAGACGCTCACCCCCCCAGCTGGTTTCCACGCCGGTCGAGCCGTTCCAACGCGGCACCGAACGCATACGCAGCGACTACGCAGGCGTCGGCCTCAGTCTGGCCATCGTCAATAGCATCACCCGCGCCCACGACGGAACCCTCATCCTCACCCCCCGCACCGGCGCCGCGTGCTGCCTTCGCCGTGCGTATCCTGCGTGTCCGTGGCGGCCAACGCAACGGAAGCGATTTTTCGCACCCACGAGTGGTTCGAACGCAACAGCGGCTGGGCCCCACCAGATGTCGACACCCTGGCGGATTGGGTTTCCAATGGCGTCTGCCGCTGCCCAGACGAGTGCCTGGTCGCCCCCGCCGATTACTGCCCGCACGGGTTGGCTTCGTGGTGGTTGGTGCTGCGGACCTTGGACCGGCCCGACAGTACCGCTCCGTTGCCCCCGGTTCGCTTGGTCCCACGTCCGGACCGCTTGGACCCGAAACGAGGCGATGAGTACCTAGCCGTGATGGACGCCCATCACCGCGCCCTGCTCGACGGCGACGCTGGTTATCTCGATCCAACCTCCGGTCTGTTCGTGCAGACAGCTCGCGCCTTGTGGGATCGGGGCGCCTGTTGCGAACAGGGTTGCCGGCACTGCCCGTTCGGCGACCGGTAACGAATCAGAGCCGCGCACGCTCACCAGCGACGCTCAGGTGCGCAGAACGGCCGAGCCATATTCCCGTCTCCGCTGATCTCAAGCAAGGGCAGCTCGGGCATTTCGCGTTGGCGGTCGCTGAGGGTGAAACCCGGGTCTCGGTCAGAGCGGGCTGGGCTTGATTCCTGCCAGCTCCGCCATGGCGGGGCCGAAGGTGGACTCTAACCATCCGGCCGGGTCGCCGGTCATGGCCCCAGTGAAGAGAGTTGAGACGCCGACGCTTGCCAGTTCCTGCGCCCCGCGTAGCACCTCCGCCACGCTCGCGCCGGAAGGAATGTCGCGGTACATGGCAGTGACTTCGATCTCATTAGGGTCCCGGCCGATATCGTCGCAATGGGGCCGCAGGACCCCGACTTTGTGGGCTATCTCCTGGGGGCCCCCGATGATGTTGCAGATGTCGGCATATTTGGCGACCAGGCGGAGCGTCTTCCGCTCCCCGCTACCACCGATCAAGATACGCGGGCGCGGGGGTGCTTATCGGCTCCGGTCGGCACAATGTCTCCGCCAGCCGGTAATGCCGTCCTTCGTAGATGCCGTCGTCGTCGCCCCACATCTGCAAACAAATCTGGATCGCTTCCTCCAACCGCTCGAATCGTTCCGCTGTAGGGGGGAACGGGACTCCCAGGCCTCGATGTTCGCGCTCATACCAGGCGGCTCCGATCCCCAGCTCGGCCCGGCCCCCAGATAGAACATCGAGGGTGGTCACGCACTTGGCCAGCAACCCAGGATGACGGTAGGTGACACCGGTCACCAAAAGCCGCAGCCTCAGACGTTCGGTCACCCCGGTGGTTCGTGGCAGTCGTCCTGCGGTTACCGGCGCGTTGACTAGGGATCCTCGTAAGCAGAGTGATCGTCGCCCCTCTTTTGTGTCCTAGATCTCGATTTCGGGGTAGAGGGGAAAGCAACTGAGAAGATCGGCCGAACGTCGTCGTCCGAGTTCCGCGACGGTGTCAGTGAGGGAGTAGTGCGCCTTGGAGGTCCCGGTCGGGATTGATCCTGGGGTCGTGGCGGACAGGGTTGTGGTGATGATGTCGGCGATCTCGTCCATTTCGTTGCTCCCGAGCCCGAGGGTCGTGAGAGCCGGCGTGCCGAGGCGGATACCAGAGGTGTACCAGGCTCCGTTTGGGTCCGCAGGGATGGAGTTGCGGTTGGTTACCACGCCGGCGTCGAGCAGCGCGGATTCTGCCTGGCGGCCGGTCAACCCGTAAGAGCCGGCTACATCGATGACCACGAGGTGGTTGTCGGTCCCGCCGGTCAGGAGTCGAGCTCCGCGCCGGACCAATGCTTCGGCTAGTGCACGGGCGTTGTCGACGATCTTGTGGGCGTAAGCGCCGAACTCTGGTCGGCGGGCTTCTGCGAGGGCTACCGCCTTGGCGGCCATGACGTGCCCCAATGGTCCGCCGAGCACCATCGGGCACCCTCTCTCGACATACTCTGCGTAGTCGGACCGGCAGAGCACGAGGCCGCCTCTGGGCCCGCGAAGGGACTTGTGTGTGGTCGTTGTCACGACCTCTGCGTGGTGTACCGGGTCGAAGTCTCCGGTGAACACCTTGCCGGCCACGAGGCCCGCGAAGTGCGCCATGTCGACCATGAAGACGGCGTCGACGTCGGCGGCGATCTGGGCGAGCCGAGCGAAGTCGATCCGCCGCGGGTATGCCGAGTAGCCGGCAACCAGGATGAGCGGTCGGCGCTCTTTAGCGATACGGGCGATGCCGTCGTAGTCCAACAGCCCAGTGACAGGATCGACCCCGTAGCTGGATTGGTCGAACATTTTGCCGGAGATGTTTGGCCGGAACCCGTGAGTGAGATGGCCGCCCGAGTCCAACGACATCCCGAGCATGCGCTGATCTCCGAGCTGTCTGCGCAAACTTCTCCAGTCCTGCGCGCTCAGATCATTGACATGGGCGACGCCGGCCTGATCGAGAAAGGGCTGCTCGACGTGCCGGGCCAAGATGGCCCAGTAGGCGACCAGGTTGGCGTCGATACCCGAGTGCGGCTGTACATACGCGAAGTCAGCCCCGAACAGTTTCCTGGCGTGCTCGGCGGCCAGCGTCTCCACCCGGTCCACGACCTCGCAACCGGCGTACATTCGCCGGCCCGGTACGCCCTCGGCGTACTTGTCCGACAGCCAGTTACCCATCGCAAGCACGACAGCCGGCGACGCATAGTTCTCCGACGCGATCAGCTTGAGTTGTCGCCGCTGAGCGCCCAGTTCATCGGCAATCGCCGCGGACACCCGAGGCTCGCTCGATGCGATGATCTCGAGGGCCGAGCGATAGGCGACAGTGGATCCCGACTCTGGCATGGATACCTCCTGGGCAAGAAGATCGTTTCGCCCAGGCGCCCGGCTCGACTGTCGGCCCAACAGGCTCGGCAGGGATCGCTCCCCGGTGGTGCTCCGCCCGAACGCGCCAGTCGCGACCCAAATGCAAGGTTACCTCGCGAAGTTCCCTCGCGTCCGCAGTGTCCCGAACGCGCCACACTGGGCCGACGCAGAAATGCGCGCTCGATATTTCCTCGGGCAACTTGTCCGCAGGGACGCAGAATGGCACTTCGAACGTGTTCTATCTACACCGGGGTCAGGGACGCTTACGCAACCTCGAAGCTCCCGCATTACGAGACGTGGCTTGCGGCTCAGGGCCAGCAGCGCGACCACGTTCATGGGTGTTCGCGTCATCTTTGTTGCGATTGCTGCAGGCAGGAGTGGGCTGTGGGTGGCGGGCCCGCCCTCGGGGGGCGGCAGGCTGGGAGGCGGTGTCGTGGTCGATGGCGCTGATGAGCGCCTCGATTGGGG
>DASUWA010000048.1 GCA_036378675.1 Acidimicrobiales bacterium | reverse complement strand
TTGGGCACGCTCCCGTCCTGAGCGATAGTGACCGTGGACGTCCCGTAGGTTGTGTCGGCGGGAGCCGTGCAGGTGCCGTTATCGAAAAGCTGGTACGACACAGTGCCGGTAGGCGTGAAGGACCCAATCCCTGTGAGGGTCGCGGTGTCGTACGCCGTCGCTCCTGTGCTTCCAGAACTCCACGGGGAGTTGGTCACCGCGTTGAACGGCTGAGTAACGGGGGCGATAGGTGCCTTCGAAATCTTGAACGGCTCACACAGGCCGGTAGCCTTGTTGTTCGTCGTGTTGGCTGACATCACTGCCTGGTATGAGTAGGAGCCGGCTCCGAGAGCGCCGCTCCCAGGCGAGTCAGGGACCACGTTGCCGGTCTGCACCGTTACCTGGTCGGTCCTGAGAGTTGGACCTGCAATCCCGTCGCAGGTGTTGTTTCCGTAAAGCGTGTAGGTAACAGTCGCTCCTGTGGCGTTGTAAGCGTTGGTGAGGCTGGCGGTGTCGTGGACGACCGAGCCCAAAGGAGCGGGATGGTTGTTATCTACCGTGTTACCCTGTGCGTCCTTCACCGTCGTGGTGATGGTCGGACTCGCCGGAAAAACGGTGAAGTTCTCGGGCGCCGCAGTCGTCGCCGCATCGAGGACATCGCCGCCGTAAGAGGCGAGATAGCAGTAGCTGCCCGGGGTCGTCACTGTGAACGGACCCGAAGCGCCGATGACTCCATTGGCAACGGTCCCGGTCGTGGTGTTTAGCAACGTGCCCGTGCCGCAAGCCCCGCTGTACAGCTTGTAGGTCACCGTGCCGCTGGCGCTCGCAGCAGCACCGCTCAGCGTCGCGGTGTCGTGAACGGTCGTTCCGACTACCACACCTGTGAGCGGAACGGGGGTGTTCGAGGAGGTCTCCACTACGGTGGCGAGAGCCGGCTGCGCGACGATGGCGCTGGACTGCAACGATCGCTCCTGAGAGCCGCCACTTCCGTCCAAGCTGTTGACCCACATGTGGTAGGGCGCGCCGCTGATCGCGCCGGCGCCGTTACCGGGGCCCCAATCGAACTCCGAAGCAATGTGTGCGCCCCAGGCCAGAACCAGCGTCGGGTTGCCGGCGGGCGAGATGAACGAGACGTTGATGACCGTGACACACCCGCTGTTCGCCGGCTGGTTGAGAGGTGAGGCATAGGTGACCGCGTTGATAGGTGCGAACAACGTTCCCGTGGGACCCCAAAGACTAAAAACGCCCGTGGTCGAGGCGAGCGTTGGAGGGGTCCCAGCCGACCCGCATGTCCCGTTAACTCCCGACAAAGTCGGAGCCGGGATGCCGACTGTGGCGGTTGGGTGGGCTGGGTCGCAACCAGCGACGATCCCGCCGCAAGGGTTGTTGTTGTTGGCATGGAGAGCGGTTGGAGCGCCCGTGGTCTCGGTTGCGTTGAAGGACCCCAAGTAGTCGTAGGAGTGCTTCCCCTTGTCGACCGTTTGGTATTGCAGGGCCACGGTATGAGGGCCGGGAGTGATGTTGAACAGCGTCAGTTGGAAGGGAAGGGTGTCACCTTCGGCCCAGTGGGAATTGGAACCGTTGTCGTCGCCGCTCTGGTAGGCGGAGCCGGAGCACGCGACGGTCGTTCCCTTGCCGCCGTTGGCGCACTGGTTGATCGAGTAGGAGTTGAGGCCCGAAGCGGACGTCGCCGTCACAACCGCAAACAAGGTTCCGCCCACAAGACCCGCCGCCGCGATGGCGCGCACCATCTTCGACATCGCAGTCGCGAGGAAGGCGCCCCCGATCGCCCGCCACGCGGTGGCAAACGAGCCACGCCGGCGAGCGGAGCGGCGGGTGCGACTGTTGCGGCGCTGTGAGTGAACGGCCATCAGTTAGCCCCTTCTTGAGCCCACGGGTTGGGGGAATTTCCGCTGGGAAGTTAAAAGACTCAAGTGTTGTGAATCACTCCAGTATCACAATATGCGCCCAAATACTCTGAGTAGTACCACGACTACTGAGAGCGCGTGGTTTCACTCCCCGTGGCAACCGCGCGACCGCAATCCGTGTTCGCAACACTCGTTGCGCGAAGAATTTTCGTTTTCTTCGCACTAGGTGAGATATTGCGCCGGAAGTCGCATTCGTCGCGTTTGGCCTCCGGAAAGTCAGTTGTTGGGCTGAGATGGAGAGCCGCGCACAGAGAACTTCGCCATTTCGTGGCTTCCTTCCCCACTGCGTTGATGTGGCGTTGTCGACCCGCCGACTCCCCGAGCTGTTGCGAGGCAACCCAACGGTGCCTGTCCCGCCAGTCAGCCCTTCGCGGAGGCCCAGGTGTCGCCCCAAGCGAGGTTGATCGTGAGAGGAACCAGGAGATCCGCGGCACCCGCCATGGCATCGGAGACGGCTCCGGAAGCGGCGTCCTCCTCGTCCGGGGGGACCTCCAGGATCACCTCGTCGTGGACCTGGAGCACCAGCCGCGACGTCAGGTTCCCGACCCTCAACCTTTCGTCGAGCCTCACGAGGGCGACCTTGAAGATGTCGGCGGCCAGGCCCTGGATGCCGGCGTTCATCGCCTGCCGCTCCCCGGCTGACCGGACCTGGTAACGGTTGGACTGAAGCTCCGGAATGATCCGCCGGCGCCCGAACAGCGTTTCGGTGTAGCCGCGCGATCGGGCCTCCGCCACCACCCTGTCCATGTATTCGCGGACCTTGGGGAAGCCCTCCCAGTAGGCCTTGAGGATCTCCGCGGCTTCGTCGACCGGGATGGCCAGACGGCTGGCTAGGCCATAGGCCTCCATCCCGTATGCAAGGCCGTAGGACACCATCTTCGCCTTCGACCGCATCGCAATGGTTACGTCGGCCGACCCGACCCCGTAAATGCGGGACGCGGTCAGGTTGTGGATGTCGGTCCCGGTCCGGAACGCTTCGATGAGCGACGGCTCCTCCGCGAGATGGGCGATCACGCGAAGCTCGATCTGGTTGTAGTCCGCCACCAGAAAACGGCAACCCTCCGCCGGCAAGAAGCACTCCCTGAACCTGCGCCCCTCCTCGCTGCGGATAGGGATGTTGTGCAGGTTCGGCTGGTCCGAGCTCAGCCGGCCGGTCCGGGCGACGGTCTGGTTGAACGTCGCGTGGATCCTGCCGTCGGGCGCCACTTCGGCGAGCAGCGACTCGCCGTACGTCGATCTCAGCTTCTCGACCTCCCGGTAGCGGAGGAGTGCGTCGATGATCGGATGCTCCCCGCGCAGCTTCTCCAGCGTCTGGGCGTCGGTCGAGTAGCCGGTCTTGGTCTTCTTCTGCGGCGCCAGTCCGAGCTTGTTGAAGAGGATCTCCCTCAGCTGCTGGGTGGAGTTGACAACGAACTGCACGCCGGCGAGATCCTGGATCTCCGACTCGAGCCGCTTGGCTTCCGACGCCAGCTCGTTCGACAGCTCCCGCAACTTCTCGACGTCGACGCGGACGCCGGCCTCCTCCATCTTGGCGAGCACCCTGACGAGGGGGCGCTCCACGTCGTCGTACAGCTTCGACATGCCCCTCGCCGAAAGCGCACCGCTCAACGGCTCGATCAACCTGGCGAGGGCCGCGGCCCTTCGCCCTGCCTCCTGGCCGGGATCGGCTCCCGTGCCACCCAGATCCAGCTGCCCCGGCGGTGGCCCTTCGCCTCCCGCCAGGTCGAGCCCGGCGTAGCGGGTCGCAAGGTCTTCGAGCAGGTACTGGTCGCCCGCGGGATCCACCAGGTAGGCGGCGATGGCGGTGTCGAGTTCGAGGCTCGAGAAGTCGACTCCCACCACCGACAGCCCCCTCATCAACGATTTGGCGTCGTGGGCGGAGACCCGAACCCCACCCTCCCCGAGCAGCCCGGCGAGAGCCTCGAGCACCTCGGGCACAGCAAGCACATCGGACCTGATCCAAGTCACCCGGACGGGACCGGAATCGGGTGGGGGGACTGCGACCACCGCCAAACCGAGAAGGGCGCTACGCCCCTCTCGATCCTCCCATCCCGCGGACACGGCCAGGTCGGTGCGGGCGGACAACCAACCAGTGACGGTCGAGACGGCTGATGCCGGGCCGTCGAGCGTGTCGATCTCCACCTCGACCGGGGCCCCCGACGACGCGGCGACGCCCCCAGCCCCGGCGCTGCCGGTCCCACCTCCGGTCGCTTCGACGAACCGATCCCAAAGCGAGCGGAACTCTAGAAAGTCGAAAAGCCTCCGCACTTCCTCGAGGTCCCAGCCTCCGATCGCGGCATCCTCGACGGCGAACGAGACCGGCACGTCCCTCGACAACGGGGTGACCGCCGCGTTCGCGCGAACGACCGGCTCGGCGTCGGCGAGGCTCTGGCGCAGCTTCGGCGACAGCTCGTCCAGATGCTCGAAGATGCTGTCGAGATCGCCGTACGTGTTGATCAGTCTCGCTGCGGTCTTCTCCCCTACCCCCGGGACCCCCGGCAGATTGTCCGAAGGATCACCGCGGAGCGCGGCGTACTGCGGATAGCTGGCCGGCGTCACCCCCGTCCGCTCGGCGATGCCCTGCTCGTCGTACAGCGCGTAGTCGGAGACCCCGCGACGGTTGTAGAGAACCTTGACGAGCGGATCCTCGACGAGCTGGTAGGTGTCCCGGTCCCCGGTGACGATGATCACTTCGTCGCCACGCGCCGCGGCCTGGGTCGCAAGCGTTGCGATGACGTCGTCGGCTTCGAACCCCGGCTCTTCGACGGTCGGGATCTTCAAGGTCTCGACGAGCTGGCGTACCAGGCCCATCTGCTGGCGGAGGATGTCAGGGGTCTCGGCCCGCCCCTCCTTGTACCCCTCGACGAGGCTGTGCCGGAACGTCGGTTCCGGGCGATCGAACGTCGCCACCAGCTGGTCGGGCTTGTGGTCCTTCAACAGGTTGATCAGCATCGAGGTGAACCCGTACACGGCGTTGGTCACCTGCCCCGAAGCGGTCGCCAGGTCAGTGGGCAGAGCGAAGAACGCCCGGTAGGTGAGCGAGTTCCCGTCGATCAGCATCAGCCGCGCCATCACGTCGAGCCTACGCCGGGCTTGCGACGGTGTCGGCGGTAGGCTCGGCGGCATGCCGGAGGGCTTCCATCCGCCTCTCGAGGAGTACTTGGAAGCGATCCACGAGCTCGGTGAGGAAGGGATCGTGGTGATCCAGGCGCGCCTCGCAGAACGGCTCGGGCACTCCGCTCCTGCCGTATCGGAGATGATCCGCCGTCTGCGCGACGAGGGTTATATAGAGGTAAAAGGACGGTCGCTTCTGCTGACCGCCCGCGGCCGGGGGGTGGCCGAAAGTGTTGTCAGGAAGCACCGCCTCGCCGAGCGGCTGCTCACGGACATCATCGGGCTGCCGTGGGAGAAGGCCCACGTCGAAGCGGGCCGGTGGGAGCACGTCATCTCGGACGAGGTCGAAGCTCGGCTCGTCGAAGTCCTGGGCCACCCCACGACCTGCCCGCACGGGAACCCGATACCCGGATCTGGCCGGGCGCGGACCGATCTCATGGTTCTCGCGGACAGCCGGCAGGGCGACCACGTCCGCCTGGAGCGCGTGACCGAGCAGATCGAGATCGACCAGGACTCCCTCTCCTATTTGTCCTCCCATGGATTCGTGCCAGGCAAAGAGGCCACCGTCGCGTCGCTCGCACCCGACGGAACCATGATCCTCGACCTCGGAGCCCGCACCATCGCCCTCGGCCCGAGCCTCGCCCAGCAGCTGTTCGTCACCGCCGCCTGAGAACACATGGCCCGCATCGGCAACATGTTCGGCCCGGACGCGACGTTCCTCGGCGTGCCGGCAGCCGACCTCGACCGACCTGACTCGTACGCGGATGCCGGCGCGGTCATCCTCGGAGCCCCCTACGACGGTGGGACGTCCCACCGGCCCGGCGCCAGGTTCGGGCCGCAGGCGATCCGCTTCACCGACTACCTACCTCACGACGGGAGCCGG
>DASUWA010000047.1 GCA_036378675.1 Acidimicrobiales bacterium | reverse complement strand
GTAGCGGCGGTCGGACTTGAACCGACGACAACTCGATTATGAGCCGAGTGCTCTGACCAACTGAGCTACGCCGCCGAGCCCCCTGTCGGAATCGAACCGACGACACCAGCCTTACCATGGCTGTGCTCTGCCGACTGAGCTAAGGGGGCGCACTGCAAGCCGGACCAGGATACCCTCGGCCTGGGGGGTCGGCCAGCAACGACCGGGTACGCTCCCCCGCCGATGCAGTACCGGCTTGCCACCGAGGACGACTCTGAGGCGATCCGCGTCATCTACAACAAGGAGGTGCTCGGCTCCACCGTCACCTTCGACCTGGTGCCACGCACCGCTGAAGAGCAGTTGGTCTGGATGGACGAGCACAGCGGCGCCTGGCCGGCCGTGGTCGCCGTCGATCAATCGGGCGTCGTGAGCGGCTTCGGTTCCCTGTCGCCGTACCGGCCTCGCCCCGCTTACCGCACCACCGTCGAGGACTCGGTGTACGTCGACGAGTCGGTACGGGGTCAGGGGGTCGGCAAGGGGCTGCTACTCGAGCTCGTCCGCCTCGCAGCAGTGCACGGCTTTCATACGGTGATCGGGCGAATAGTCGGGGGCCACGAAGCGTCCATAAGGCTGCACGAGGCGTGCGGCTTCGAGGTGATCGGGGTCGAGCGGGAGGTCGGGCGGAAGTTCGGGCGGTGGCTCGACGTGGTGCTGATGCAGCGGCTGGTCGCCGGGACACAAAAAGGGGCGTAACTCCTCGAACGAGGGATAGCTTCTGATCATGAACCTCGGCGACATAGCCCCAGACTTCAAGCTGACTGACGAGACAGGTGCCACCCGGTCCCTATCCGAGTTTTTGGAAAAAGGTCCGGTCGTCCTGTACTTCTACCCCGCGGCGATGACCCCGGGGTGCACCGCAGAAAGCTGCCATTTCCGTGATCTGGCTCCGGAGTTCGAGAAGGTCGGGGCCCAGCGGGTCGGGATCTCCGCCGACAAGGTGGACAAGCAGCAGCGGTTCTCGACGAAGCACAACTTCGACTTCCCGCTGCTCTCCGACCCAGATAAATCGGTGGCTCGCGCATACGGAGTCCGGCGCGGGCCGGGAATCATCCCCAACAAGCGGACCACGTTCGTGATCGGCACCGACGGGTTGGTCAAGGACATCATCCGCTCGGAGACCAACATGTCCGCCCACGCTGACCGCGCCCTGGAGGCGTTGCGCAGGCTTCCTGCGTAGGATTCAAAACATCTGAAAAGGGAGGGAGAACTCGATGATTGTTCGCGACACCATTTACATCGACGGAGCATGGGTCCCGAGCAGTGGCAAGGGCACCATCGACGTGATCAACTCGACCACCGAGGAGGTCATGGGCACGATCCCCGACGGAAGTGCCGACGACGTGAACCGTGCTGTTGCGGCTGCGAAGAAGGCGTTTCCAGCATGGGCGGCGACTTCGGTCGAGGAGCGTGCGAAGTACTGCTCGCGAATCGCTGAGGGGATCGCCCCCAGGATGGACGAGATCGCCACGCTCGTCAGCCAGGAAGTCGGCATGGTCAAGCCGCTGAGCCTGCTGGTTCAAGCGGGCCTCCCGTTCAACTCGTTCAACGTGATCCAATCGATCGTCGACGAGTTCCCTTGGGAGGAACGGATCGGCAACTCCCTCGTGGTTCGCGAACCCATCGGGGTTGTCGGCTGCATCACCCCGTGGAATTACCCGCTCCACCAGATCGCGGCGAAGGTCGCTTTCGCGCTCGCCGCCGGATGCACCGTTGTGCTCAAGCCGTCCGAGGTGGCGCCGCTGAACGCGTTCGTCCTGGCCGAAATCATCAACGACACCGGTCTGCCGGCAGGCGTTTTCAACATGGTCAGCGGCGTCGGCCCTGTCGTCGGGGAGGCGATCGCGTCGCACCCCGATGTCGACATGGTGTCGTTCACCGGTTCGACCCGCGCCGGGCGGCGCGTTGCAGAGCTCGCGTCAGCCCGCGTCGCCAAGGTGGCGCTGGAGCTGGGCGGCAAGAGCGCAAACGTGATCCTCTCCGACGCCGATCTGAAGAAGGCGGTATCGGACGGGGTGGGCAAAGCCTTCCTCAACTCCGGGCAGACCTGCTCGGCACTCACCCGGATGCTCGTGCCGCGGGAGAAGCTCGCCGAAGCCGAGCAGATCGCAGCCTCGGCTGCCGAAGCGATGACGGTCGGTGACCCCTTCGCCGAGAGCTCGAAGCTGGGTCCGCTGGTCTCGCAGGCGCAGTGGGACCGGGTCGAGGGCTACATCCAGAAGGGCATCGACGAGGGAGCCAAGGTGGTCGCCGGCGGCCCGGGCAAACCGGAAGGTCTGGAGCAGGGCTTCTTCGTCAAGCCAACGGTCTTCTCGAACGTGAAGCCTGACATGACGATCGCCCAGGAGGAGATATTCGGGCCGGTCCTTTCGATTCTGCCCTACGACTCCGAGGACGAAGCCGTCGAGATTGCCAACGGGACTCCGTACGGTCTAGCCGGCGGTGTGTGGGCCGGCAGTCAGGAGCGCGCAGAGGCGATCGCCCGCCGCCTGCGCACCGGGCAGGTGGAGGTCAACGGTGGAGCGTTCAACCCGAACGCGCCGTTCGGTGGCTACAAGCAGTCCGGAGTCGGCCGGGAGTACGGCAGGTACGGACTGGAGGAGTTCCTCCAGGTCAAGAGCCTGCAGCTGTAGCCGGGATCGGGCAGCGCCGGGGAGGACGACCGGCCAGCTGGGCGAGGACCTCGTCCCGCCACCACAGGCGGTACGCGACGACTTCACGGCTGGCCGGCAGCGTCAGCAGATAGCGGCGGGCAAGCCGGCTTGCCGCGCGGCTAAGGACTGTCGCCAGGCGGTCGAAGTACTTGCCGGCGTCGTCCGGCACGGTCATGTCGACGTCGACGTACTCCTCCCCGCGCGTCAGTGCGGCTTGCGCGGCATCGAGGCCGGTCTCGCGGAGATGTCCTATATGGGACTCGATGTCCTGGCTCGCCTTGACCAGGTCGCGCAGTTCCATGGGCGCCGTGCGACCGAGCCCCATCACCTGCATCTCACGCTGGAGATCGGTGAGCTGGCGGACCGACTCGACGAGCAGCCGTACGGGCACCCCGACCAGATGGACCTGGCGGCCCTGGCGCGCGACCGAGATGACCTGGGTGACCCCTGCAGCCCGAGAGGCCGCCGCGATCCTTCGGGGATGGGGCGCCGGCGGGTAAGCGGGCGCCGGCTGCGGGCTGACCATTCTCCGGCTCGTTCCGACCTCCGCCCAGACGACCTTCCCGCCGCCGTCGGGGTCGACCCCCCACCGGTCGGCCGTCACCGCGACAAGGGCAAGCCCGCGGCCGGTCATCGAGCGGGTCTCGAGAAGGTCGGCGGGATCGTTTGCCGTGACCTTGGGAAGCTTGGTGCTTCCGTCGCGCACCTCTATGCGCACTCCCGAACCGAGCCTCTTGACGGTCAGCCCGGCAGGGGTGCCGGCGTGAAACACGACGTTGGTTACCAGCTCGGAGACGGCAAGGGCGGCGTCTTCGATGACTCTCTCGGGAAGACGCCAAGCCGTCGCTGCGTCCACGACCGCGCGCCTCGCCGCGACAACACTCTCGAGCTCCGGCGAGAACTGGTTTTGGATCACATGAGTGACCTGACGAGCGTCGATCATGTCCCAATCCCCTAAGCAAGCGTCGCTGCCAACGATTGCATTTCCGTGTACTTAGAGTCTAAACAGATAAAAACCGTACGTCCCAACAACGACCTGCTGTCTGGGCCGGAAACCCGTGTACGGGTCCTCGAATTCTCTCGTCGTCATCGGCGAAAATCTTTAGTTTCCGGCGGCACCAGAGGTTGTTCACCACCGGGCCTGAAAGCGGGCCGGAGTCAGCTTGCGGGGTCAGCTTGCGGGGTCAGCTTGCGGGGAGCTGCCGGATCTCGTCGCGGATCACCCGTCGGAGAAGCTTGCCTGTCTCGTTGTAGGGCATCTGTTCCCGAATCAGGATCACCTCGGGTGTCTTCGTCGAGCGCAAGCGGGTGCGCACCCAGCCCTTGAGCTCGTCGACGGTCGCTGTACTTCCCGGATGGAACACGACGGCGGCCGCGACGGCTTCACCCCATTGTGGATCGGGGACGCCGACGACGGCGGCTTCTGCGACCGCGGGATGTTCACCAAGCACGTCTTCGATCTCGCCGGGCGAGAGGTTCTCGGCGCCTCTGACGATGACGTCGTCGAGCCTTCCGTCAAGGAAGAGGAATCCTCCTTCGTCAACCCAGCCCGCGTCCTTGGTCGGGAACCAGCCATCGGGATCGAGGACCGAGCCGGTGGCGTACTCCCCGGCAACCTGATCCCCCCTGACGTAGATCTCGCCTCTCTCGCCAGGCGCAAGCGGCTTCCCGTCGGCATCGCGTATTTCGAGCTCGATCGTGGGCAGCGGTCGCCCCACCGAGCTGAGGCGCCTGCGGATCGCGGAGTCGTCGCTGGAGATGCAGTCGCGGTGGTCCTGAGGTGTCAGCGCGGCGATGGTCGAGCTGGTTTCGGTTAGCCCGTAAGCGTTGACCAGGTCGACGTTTGGGAGCACGCGCATCACCCGCTCCACAAGTTGAACTGGTGCGCGCCCACCGCCGTAGGAAAGGTGCCGGAGTGTCGGAAGGCCGGACCCGTCGGCTTCGATCTGCTTGACGATGCGTTCGAGCATCGTCGGGACGACCATCGCCTGAGTCACTTCCTCTCGCCTTGCGAGATCGACCCATTCCTTCGCGTCGAACGCCGGCAGGTACACGACTCGACGGCCGGCGAACAGCGAGCTGAGGACGCTGGCCACTCCGGCGATGTGATACGCCGGGACGCTCACCAATTGGGCCTCGTCTTCACCGGCACCCAGGAACTCGACCGTGTTCAGGACGTACGAAGCCAAGTGTCGGTGACGCAGTACGGCGGTCTTGGGCTGTCCGGTTGTTCCGCTTGTAAAGAGCAGTACCGCAACTTCTTCACCTTCGAGCAGCGGAAGGTTCTGCTGCTGGGCATCGCTCCCGTTCGCCATTGATGCGGCGAAGTCCTCGGTCGGGACCCGTTCGAGGCCTTCGACGCCTTCCGTTCGGGGAAGCATCTCCCGGTCACACACGAGCCCCGCTGGTTGGACACGACCGAGAATCCCGGTGAGCTGGTCGTCGGTTAGACGGTAATTCAGCGGTGCGAACGGCAAGCCTGCCCTCGCTGCGCACAGCAGCGTCAGAGGGAACGCCGGCGAGTTGAGACCGAGAAAAGCGACCCGCTCGTACTGCCTGTCGAGCAGCTGCCCTGCGCCGGCCTGCATCGCGTCGAGCAACTGCGACGCGGTCCAGCCATCCTCGCGGTTACCAAGAAGGATCCGGTCGGGAGCCGCCTCGCCGACCATCTCGACCAGAAGGGGGATGTTCACGGGTTACCGCAGGCGATGGCTCGAGGTCTAAGGGTCAATCTGACGACGGAAGCGGCTTGGCGGCCTTGACGCCGAGCACAACATCGCCGAGCGACAAGGCACCGTCTCCGGCTTTGGTGCAGAGAAGCTCCAGTTCACCCGAGTCGTCCGTGTAGCGCTTGCCGAGCTGGGTGGGCCCGGCGAACTTGGGGTCCAGTTCACCGGCTTGCGCCCCGTCCCCACCGACCGGCGCCATCGGCTGTCCACCGCAACGCAAGTCGACGTCGCCCGCCGGTGCGCGCACAACGACAACCTCGGTGGTGTCGACAACGCTTCGAAGCCTGCTCCCCGCTTTCAAATCCATATCAACCTCATTCCTACATCGCCCCGTACAACAGCCACAAACCCGCTCCCTATCGATCAGTGACGCCGCGCAGCTACTTGATCAGCGGGTCGCGTGGCAGCCCGAGGATCCGCTCCCCGATCTGGTTCCGTTTGATCTCGGACGTACCACCGGCGATCGACATTGCCCGATGCATCAGCACCATGGTCCCGGCCAGCGACGCGGGGCCTTCAAGGAAGACGAGGTCGGGCCCACTGAGTTCGCCGAGTATCGCGGCTGCCTCGTGCCCGTTTTCCGACAACACCAGTTTGGTGACGTTTCCTTCCGGCCCGGGACCGCCGCCGGCAACCGCTCGGTTGGCGCTGCGCAGGTTCAGCAGGTCGATCGCCTGCATGCGCGCCAGATGCCGCCCCAATCGTGGGGATCCGCCGGGCAACCGGTCGGGGTTCGCGTCGAACGGGGCGATGAACATCTCGGGTGGCATCGTCACTCCGCCTTGGCCGCCACCGATGCTGACGCTCTCGTTCCCCAGCGTGGCTCGCGCGACCGTCCAGCCCCCGTCGACCGGTCCGACCACGTCGTCGTCGGGGACGAAAACATCGTTGAAGAAGACCTCGTTGAACTCCGATTGGCCGGTGATCATCTTCAGCGGCCGGACCTCCACGCCATCGGCCTTCATGTCGATGACCACGGTCGTGATGCCCTGGTGCTTGGGGACGTCGGGGTTCGTTCGGACGGTGGCAAGGCCGTAGCGCGCGACATGAGCACCGCTGGTCCAGACCTTCTGACCGTTGATCAGCCAGCCGCCCTCGACCCGGGTCGCACGTGTCTTTATCCCGGCGGCGTCGGAACCGGCATCGGGTTCACTGAACAGCTGGCACCAGATCAGCTCCTGGTTCAGCGCCGGGCGCACCCACCTTTTGACCTGGTCGTCGGTGGCGTGCTGGACAAGGGTGAGGATCACCCAGCTGGTGATCCCCAGGCTCGGGCGTTGGATCCCTGCGGCCGAGAACTCCTGCTCGATGACGAGCTGTTCGACGGCGCCGGCATCCCGGCCCCACGGCTTGGGCCAGTGGGGCATCGCGTAACCGGTCTCGATCATCTCCTCGCGTCGCGCCGCCGCGTCGAGCGGCTTGATCCTTTCGGCGAACTGACGAACCTCGTCGCGCACCGACTCGGCTTCCGGCGGAAGGTCGACCGTCCGTTCGCGGCGGATCCCTTTGCGAGCCAGATCGGTCACATCTGAAGCCGCCGCCTCGGCATCGAGGAATGCCTCGATCGCCGTCGCGCGTCGCAGGTACAGATGCGCGTCGTGCTCCCAGGTGAACCCGATCCCGCCGTGAACCTGGATGTTCAGGTTGGCGGTCTCGTCCGCAGCGGGCAGCGCAAGCGACGCCGCTACCGCAGCCGCGTAGCTGAACGGGTCCCCTCCGGCCGCCGCCGCCCGGGCCGCGTCCCACACCGCGGCCGTGGCCAGCTCGGTCGCGACGAGCATGTTGGCGCAGTGGTGCTTCACCGCCTGGAATGTCGCGATGGGCCTCCCGAACTGGACCCGAGCCTTGGCGTACTCCGCCGCCGATTCAGTGCACTCTCGAGCGACGCCCGTGGCCTCCGCGGCAAGAAGAAGTCGGGCGTAGTCGACCAGCGTGCGCCGCGCCCCGGGAAGTACGTCGGCGTCGGCGTCGGCGAGCCGCACCCTGGCGGCTCGCCGGGTGGGATCGAGATTGGATGGGACCTCGACATTCACGCCACCGCTGCGCGCATCGACGACGACGAGGGCGTCCCCCGACGGCACCACGATCAGGTCGGCGAGCCCGCCGCCGAGCACGACGCCCGCGTCTCCTGTCGCCTTGCCTCCTGCGACGGTCACTTGCCCGCCCAGGCCAACTCCGGCGACCTTGCTTCCGTCGGCCAACCCCGGGAGAAGGCGCGACGCGATATCGGTCGGTGCGGAAACGGCGATAACAGCGCTCGCGATCACTGTCGAAACGAACGGCCCAGGGGCGACCGCACGCCCGAGCTCCTCGACCACCACTGTGAGCTCCTCCAGGCCGAAGCCGGAACCACCGTCCTTCCCCGGGATGTGCAATCCAAGCCAACCGAGCGACGCGAGCTCCGACCAGAAGGACGGAATCGACTCGGAGCCGGACGTCAGCAGCTGCCGGGCAGCTCCTCTGGAATCGTTCTTCGCCAGGAAGTTGGAAACGGTGGTCCCAAGCGACTGGTGCTCGTCGGTAATGGCGATCGACATCGGCGTTTGCTTCCCCTGTGTCCTGGGGGTGTCCGGGGGGCCAGTTCGGAGCTGGCCCATCCCCCCGGGCGGCAGCCTAGGCGGCAACTGCCTAGACAGTCCTATCCACGAACGCTGACGATTCCATCCGCTCGGCCCCGGTTGTGCCACTCCAGAACCTGTTTACGGCTCTGACAAGGGGGCGCCGCATCTCCCGGCGCCCCCCAACGAACGTGATCGTCGCGCCTGGACCGATCAGACGAGTTCGAGCTCGCGACCAACATACGGCGCGTCGTGGAACTGTGGCGCATCCGGAACCATAAGGGTCTCCGAAACATCAACGCCGTCCGCGCTGCGCCGCCGAGGGATGGCGAGAGCGGCCACGACCGCGACCGCCAGGATCGCGGTGCCTACCAGCAGGGCGGGAAGGAGGCCCTGGACGAATGCGTGGCCACTCGAATAGCCGCCGCTACCCGAAAACACCGACGCCAGCACTGCGATGCCCAGCACTCCGCCGAGTTCGCGGATCGCGTTGTTAGTTCCCGAAGCGATCCCCTCATCCGCGGCCGAGACCGACTCGAGAACGGTCCCCGCCATCGGGGCGAAGAACATCCCCATGCCGACCCCGCTCATCACGAACGCCGGCACCAGGTCTGCATAAGGCACAGCTGCGGACAGAACCGCAGCGATCCAGGCGAGGCCGGCAGCCTGAAGAGCCAGGCCGACAGCCAACACGGAGCGGCCGCCGATTCGCTGCGTGACGATCCCAGCGACGGGCGCCACTATGGCCGGCATTGCAGTCCAGGGAAGCGTCTTCACGCCGGCCGAGAGCGGCGACGCCCCCTGCACGACCTGAAGAAACTGGGCGAGCAGGAAGATAGAGCCGAACATGCCGAACGACATCAGCAGCGACGCGAGGTTCGAAGAGGTGAACGAGCGGCTTCGGAACAGCCCGAGCGGAAGCATCGGATGATCCGTCCGGCGCTCCCAGGCGACGAACGCCCCCACCATCGCCGCGCCGCCGGCTAGCGCGATGAGTACCTCAGACGAGGTCCAGCCGACGCTGGTGCTCCGCACGAGAGCAAGCACGATCCCGAGCAGTCCCGCGCTTGCGAACGCCACGCCCGGCAAGTCGAGCGGCTTCCTCGGGCCCCAACTCTCATCGATCTTCGTGGCGGCCAGCGGCAGCAGCGCCAAACCGATCGGGACGTTTACCCAGAAGATCCACTGCCAGGACGCGCCCTCGACGATCGCTCCACCGATCAGCGGACCGACCGCGACCGCGAGGCCTCCGACCGCGCCCCACGCGCCGAGCGCCAACCCGCGCCGCTCGGGGGGCACGGCGGATGCCAGCAACGTGAGGGTGAGGGGTGTCAACACTGCGGCGCCCACCCCCTGGATCGCTCTCGCGGTCACCAACGCGCCGACACCGGGTGCCAGCGCTGCGCCGGCCGATGCGACCGTGAAAACTGCGAGCCCGGCGATGAAAAGTCGCCGGCGTCCGAAGCGGTCCCCGAGAGCCGCGCCGGTGAGGAGAAGTACTGCGAAGGTGAGCGTGTAGGCGCTCACCGTCCACTCGAGGCTCCCAAGGGAAGCGTGGAGGTGGGACCGGATCGAAGGAAGGGCCGTGGTCACGACCAGGTTGTCGAGTGCGGTCATGAACAGAGCGGCCGAAGTGATCACAAAGGTCCATCCGGTCCGTGAAAGTCCTGGCTTGGTCATTGCATTCTCCCTGTCCTGCTTGGCTCGAAAGCGGCTTGGTTGTGATTAGTCACTAACTTCTCTGGTCAAAAAAAGAGGAGGTCGGCGTCAGGCGGACGACGCCTCGAACTGCTCGGTCATCGGCGAGGTCAGGTCCCTGGCCCACGACTGGTCCAGGCCCTCAAGGCCTAGGGCAGCGACGACATTGCAGAGCATCCCCATTGCCAGCCAGGAGCGCAGGTCGTCGGGTCCCAGGCGGGAACGAGCAGCCGCGGTCTCCCAGACCCGGCGCATGCCGGCCTGCGCCGCCCGGCGGATGTCGGCGTCCTCCGCGGACGCGGTGAACGCGTGCAGCTCAACCTTGAGTATCGCGGGGTCCTGGATCAGCTCCGAATACGCCATCCCCATAGCGTGAAGGGCTTCCTCCCCCGTGAGATCACCGGCTGCCTCCTCGAACGCGGCCACCGTCCGGTCGAAGCAGCGGTCGACCACCGCTATGAACAGCTCCTTCTTGGAGCCGAACAGCCGGAAAATGTAGGGCTGCGAGATTCCGGCCAGGCGAGCTATGTCCTCCGTCGAGGTGCCCTCGTACCCCGAGGCTGCGAAGGACCTCGCCGCGGCGCCGAGTACCGCTTGGCGTCGCTCCTCTGCGCTCATGCGGATTCCCGTGGCCATGGCACCACCTTAGTGAGTCATCACTAATTTGTCGAGTGACCTTGGTCAAACCGAAGTCCCAGAAACAAGACTGGACGAAGATGCCCGAACCCCGAGCTGGCGCAGTTGGCGAAGACCAGGCCGCTATCTGGAACGCAACTCGGGCTTGGGCCCGCTCCGGAGTCATGGCCCTGTGCGGGCACCGAACCGAACCTCCGGTGCTGCCACCCTTGTCGGTTCCATCACGCCTCCGCCAGGTCGTCGCGGACATCGAGCGACTGACCGCCGAACGGGGCAGGCCGGTGCGGGTCTGCTGGGAGGCTGCTCTCGCGGGAAGGGCCGCCCTGCTGGGCCTCACCCGCCAGGGCAGGATGTCCGCCAACGGGACTTGCCGCCTTCTCGATTCACCGGATGGCCATATTGCTTTGAGCCTGGCGCGCCCGGACGATCTCGACTTGATTCCAGCGCTCACTTCGGCACCGGTCCCCGGCGACCCTTGGGATGCGGTCGCCCAATTGGCCTCTCGCACACCCGCGGCCGAGTTCGTGCAACGGGCGCGCCTGCTGGGACTCGCCGTTGCGGCTCTGGGGGAACGAGCCGCCCGCCGCCCGTATCTCACGACCCAAGCAGGCGACATAGGAGTCTTCGCGCCGGGGCAACCCTGGACAGTCGTCGACCTGTCAAGCCTCTGGGCGGGGCCTCTCGCCGCCAGGTTGCTCGCCGAGGCGGGAGCCCGAGTAGTGAAGGTCGAGGATCCCATGCGGCCCGACGGCGCGCGCCAGAATCCGTCCTTCTACTCGTGGATCCACGACGGATCCGAGTCGAGCGTTCATGTCGATTTCGGATCCGGCGCCGGCCGGAGGGAGCTGGCGGAGATCCTGCGCGCCGCGACGGTGGTGATCGAGGCGTCCAGACCACGGGCCCTCGAACAGCTCGGCCTGTCGCCGGAGCAGCGAGGCCTGCAACCGGGCCAGGTCTGGGTCAGCATCACCGGCCACGGGAGAACCGGGCCGGGCAGGGACTGGATCGGGTTCGGCGATGACGCTGCCATCGCGGGCGGCCTTCACTGCCGCGACTCGGCCGGCAAAGCCGTCTTTTGTGGCGATGCGATTGCCGATCCGATCACCGGTCTGGTGTCGGTGCTCGCGGTTCTCCGTTCCCTCGAGCAGGGAGGAGGCAACATCGTCGACGTGTCCCTGAGCGGTGTCGCGTCCTGGATACGTGGCGTACCGGGCTCGGCGGTCGCGCCGATCGTCGAGCGTGTCGCGAGCGGCTGGGTCGTCCGCCTCGGAAGCCAGGAAGCACCCGTGGCTGAATCCCCGCCGCGAATGCGTTTCGTCGAGACGCTTTAGCGTTGAGCGCATGTCTAGCGAAGCCGCCATTTGCAACCTTCTCTATCGCTACGCGGAGCTGATCGATTCGGGAAGGTTCGACGACATCGCGACCGAGCTGTTCGCTCACGCCCGGCTCGTCGTGGGACCCCGGGACACGGGGGCGCTCGACGCGCAGCAGATGCTGGAGATCTTCAAGAAGACGACCATCCGCTACGAGGACGGGACGCCCCACACCAAGCACGTCATCACCAACCCGATCGTCGAGGTGGACGAAGATTCCGGCACGGCCAGCTGCCGCTCCTACTACACGGTGTTCCAACAGACCGAAACGTTGCCGCTGCAGCCGATCGTGTGCGGCCGATACCACGACCGGTTCGAAAGGGTCGACGGGCGATGGCGATTCGCCGAGCGGGACTACACCATGGTCGACCTCGTCGGGGACGTTTCCCAGCACCTGACCTACCAGCTCCGGCAGCCGGCCACCTGATATCCGTTCAGTCCGCGGCGAAGGCGACCTCCCCTTTGATGACGGTCACTCGCACATCGACGGGATCCTGACCATCGAGCGCTTCTGGGAGGATCGTTCCGAGGAGGACGAGATCACCGCGCTGTCCAGGTGACACCTCGCGCGGGACCGCGGGCGACAACGCATCTCCCAGCCACAGCCCTAGCGCGCTGCTCCACTCGAGGAGTTCGCGACCGTTGAGAGTGCTTCCGGAACGCGTCTGTCTACGAATCGACGATCGCACCGCCAGCCACGGATCGGGTGAGCCGAAAGGCGCGTCCGTACCTGCCGCCAGCGGTACGCCGGCTGCGATGAGCGAACGTGCTCTCCACAGGTCCTGCAGTTCCCCGCCCTCCACCTCGGAGAGATAATCGTCCCCGCGTTCGTACACGAAGTTGGGCTGGGTGACAACCGTCAGCCCCTGGTCGGCGATGAGCGGCAGGAAGCCGTCGGGAATCACCGCTCCGTGCTCTATGCGATCGCTTTCGCGTTCCGATTCCGTTTGCGCTGGCGGCTGGCCGGCGCAACATTCGAACGCGCTCACTGCCAGGGTTAGTTGCGACGTCGTGACGCAATGCACCGCCACCGCGCGCTGCCGGCGGTGCGCGTCCGACACAACACCCGAAAGCCATTCGAGCGTTGGGAGCGTCATATCGTCCAGCAGCACTTTGACGGGTCCGGGCCTACCGCCGATTTGGTCTTCGGGTTCCGCATCCAGGGGCTGCATCAGATGGAGCCGCTGCCTGATCGAACCGCTGGCAGACGCTTCGAACAACAAAGCGGTCTCGGTTTCGTCGCGGTGTGGCGTAGCGTCGGTCCATCCGGTCACCCCTCGCGCCGCCGCGATTCTGCTCAGCGCAACGACGGCCGACCTGAACCAATCGGATCGGCGGACCACCCTGTCCCCGGTCTGAGAGGACCTCGCCAGCCGATCGGCAAGCCAGTCATCCATCCGCCAGAGCCGTCCGCTGGCCCGGCCGTCCGCCGAACGCTCGATGCCTGCGGACAAGTCGTCTTCGGCGCCAACCAGTTCCAAGGCGGGTGAGTTGAGCATCCAGAGGATCCCGCTGCGGTGCTGCACCCGAACCGGTCGGTCCGGCGCGAGCCCGTCGAGGATGTCGCGATCGAGGGATCCGGCCACGGACTCGTGGTAGCCCACCGCCCGGACCCAACCGTCAGGACCTGTTCCGGCTTCGCGCAAGGCGGCGCCGAGATCTGGTTCTCCGCTTAGGACCGACGGTCCGACGAATACGGATTCTGTCGACGCCGCCCACGCCCTCAGGTGAATGTGATGGTCGTGAAGCCCCGGGATCAAAGCCCCGCCCCCCGCGTCGATCTCCTCGTCCCCGCTCTGTCTCGCGACGGTGCGGGCGACGTCGGTGATCCGGTCTCCGTCTACTCGGACGTCACACGTCGTGCCCCGCACGGTCGCCCCACGGATGATCAACCCCACCGCACGAGGTTCTCACACTCGACGCGGGCCGCGGTTTCCGTGTACCCGCGCCGGTAACCTCGCCGGGGTGGTGGCGCTCCTGTCCCTCGCAGACGCGGTCGAGCTGCTCGAAGGAGTTCGCCGCGGTCACCTTGACCTCGATCGCCTCCCTACCTACCCGATGTTGGTCGTCGACCTCGACAGCGGCGATCAACGGCTCGCAGAAAGAGTCGTTCCCGAAACCGGCTGGCCGATCGTCATCGTCGGCGTCGGCTCCGCGTCATCTACGCCCCCCGCCCGTGCGGATGTCCTGCTGACCGAATCATCCGATCCGCCGGCTCCTTGGGTTCTGGTCACCGAGGGCATAGACAAGGCGCTACTGGATCTACAGCACACGCTCGCAGGGTGCCCGCAAGCGGGTGCGACGCTCGTCCAAGTGCTCCGATCGAACGAGAACGCCACCGTCGGCACGGCGCTGGCAATCGAATCGCTTGCCTACGCGACCCTTCAAGGGGGTGACGAGCACCGTGCCTGGCTGGAAGGGCTCAACCGACCATCGCCCGACCTGGATGACGCACCCTCGGTTGTACTCGAACGCGAGGGGTCGCTGTTGCACGTAACCCTCGACAGGCCGTCGCGCCGCAACGCGTACAGCTCCAAGATGCGCGACGAACTGATCGAGGCCCTGAAGCTCGCCGCCGCCGACGAATCGATCAGTCGGGTCGACTTGAGAGGCAACGGTCCCAACTTCTGCAGCGGGGGGGATCTGGCCGAGTTCGGAACGGTCACCGACACCGCATCCGCCCACTGGATACGGATGCAGAGAAGCGCAGGCTGGTGGCTCCACCACGTAGGCGCGAAGACAGCGGTGCGTGTTCACGGTGGGTGCGTCGGCGCGGGAGTCGAGCTCCCCGGGTTCGCGGCGAGCGTCGAAGCGGCCGCCGGCGCGACGTTCGCTCTCCCCGAGGTGAAGATGGGTTTGATTCCCGGTGCCGGCGGAACCGCGAGCGTCCCCCGCCGCATCGGCCGTCAAAGGACCGCGTGGCTGGCACTCACCGGACGTACGCTCGACGCCGAGACCGCGCTCGGCTGGGGACTGGTTGACCGGTTGTCGCGTGGTGCAGACTGAACGCATGATCCGTCTAAGCGTGTTCTACCCCGCCTCCGAGGGCGCCAAGTTCGACCACGACTACTACAGAGACAAGCACGTTCCGCTGTGCACGAAGACATGGAACCTCGACAGCGCGGAGATCGACCGCGGGATCGACGGGCCCTACGTGGCGGCGGTCCATTTCAGGTTCGCCTCGCCCGAGGCGCTCCAGGCCGCCATGGGCTCAGAAGGCACCGGCGCGATTCTCGCTGACGTGGCCAACTACACTGACATCGCGCCCGTCCTCCAGACCAGCGAAATCGTCGACCGCTAGTCCAAGCTTCGCAGCGCCGCTCCCCTGGCTCGCACTGATTGTCGGATGATGTGACGATCCTCGACATGTTCCGCCTCGACGGCAAGGTTGCGATCGTGACCGGAGCGTCGTCAGGCCTCGGCGTCGCGTTCGCAGTCGCACTGGCCGAAGCCGGCGCGGACGTCGCTCTCGGAGCACGCCGCGTCGACCGGCTCAAGGAGACCGCAAACGAAGTACAGGCCCGCGGCCGGCGGGCGATCTCGGTAGGCACCGACGTGTCCTCGCCCGATGACTGCCAGAAGCTGGTTCAGGCGACTCTGAGCGAGTTCGGGCGGGTGGACATCCTGGTCAACAACGCCGGGATCGGCACCGCTTACCCCGCCACCCGCGAGTCAGCGGACCAGTTCCGCGAGGTGATCGACATCAACCTCAACGGTTGCTATTGGATGGCTCAGGCTTGCGGAAGGGTGATGAAGCCGGGGAGCTCCATCGTCAACATCTCGAGCGTCCTCGGTCTGACTAGCGCGGGCCTTCCCCAAGCCGCATATTCGGCGAGCAAGGCCGGATTGATCGGGCTAACCCGCGACCTGGCGCAGCAGTGGACGGGTCGCAAGGGGATCCGGGTGAATGCCCTCGCCCCGGGATTCTTCGAATCGGAGATGACCGACCAGTACCCGGAGGGATACCTCGACTCGCAGATGCCTCGGGTGCTCGTGGGCCGGCCGGGGGACCCCCGGGAGCTCGCAGCCGCCTTGATCTTCCTCGTCAGCGACGCGGGCGCGTACGTAACAGGCGCGGTACTTCCGGTCGAAGGCGGCCTGCTCACCAGCTAACGACCGAGATATCTGCAAGGAGGCTCGTGGACAAGTCGCGGTTCGACTCACTCTTCGATTTGAACGGTCGCGCTGCGATCGTCACCGGCGGGACTAGGGGGATCGGGAGGGCCATCGCTGAGGGCCTCGTGCTTGCCGGCGCGTCGGTCGCTGTGGCCAGCCGCAAGGCTGAGGCATGCAAAGAGACCGAGACGCATCTTCAGTCGATCGGCGGAGACGCGATCGGTGTGCCGACCCACATGGGAGATCTCGAGCAGCTGTCCGGGCTGGTGTCGGCAACGGCTGACCGCTTTGGTCGCATCGACATCGTCGTGAACAACGCCGCGAACGCTCTCGCCTTGCCCGTAGGAGAGTTCACAGCTGCTGCCTGGTCCAAGTCCTTCGACGTCAACCTACGAGGACCGGTGTTCCTCGTTCAGGAGGCCCTCCCCTATCTCAAGTCGTCGGGGAAGGGCTCTGTGATCAACGTGATCTCGGTGGGAGCCTTTCTGTTCTCGCAGAGCGAAGCGATGTACTCAGCCGGCAAGGCAGGGCTGATGTCGTTCACGCGCACCATGGCCGCTGCGTATGCCCCGCACGGGATACGGGTAAACGCACTCGCACCGGGCACCACGGACACGGACATGGTGCGCAACACCGGTCCCGAGTCGGTCGAGGCGATGACCGTGGCCAGCCACTTGAGGCGCCTCGCCGAACCAGACGAGATGGTCGGGCCCGCGCTCCTGCTGGCATCCGACGCCGGGAGCTATATGACTGGACAGGTCTTGATAGCGGACGGCGGTCTGGCGCCTCACTGACACGAATCGAACCTCCGCCGGCAGCTGTCGTAGATTTCAAGCGTGGCCACCACCGAAATCGCTGCTTCCGACGAGCTGTTGGTAGACGGGAGGGTTCGGGAGCTCCTCGCTTCTCATCCGCCTTCTTCGACCCCGGAGCGCGACTTCCTCGGCGCTCAATTCGACGCTGGGTTGGCGTGGGTTCACTTCCCCGCGGGCCACGGCGGTCTGGGCATGTCGCGCAAGCTTCAACCCCGCGTCGGCGATCAGCTGAGGCGTGCCGGCGCGCCCAACCTCGCGCCCCGCAACGCGATCGGCTACGGCATGGCCGCTCCAACGATTGTCACCTTGGGGACCGACGAGCAGAAGAAGCGTTACCTGCGGCCGCTTTTCACGTGCGATGAGATCTGGTGCCAGCTGTTCTCCGAGCCGGGAGCAGGGTCCGACGTCGCGAGCCTCTCGACCCGCGCCATTCGCGACGGCGATGAATGGATCCTGAACGGCCAGAAGGTCTGGACCACCCTCGCCCACACGTCTGCTTACGGAATGGTCCTGGCCCGGACCGATCCCGAAGCGGAGAAGCACAAGGGATTGACCTACTTCGTGGTCGACATGCGCGCTCCGGGTGTCGAGGTGAGGCCACTCCGTCAGATGACCGGCGACGCCGAGTTCAACGAGGTGTATTTCACGGATGTGCGGGTCCCCGACACCGAGAGGTTGGGCCCGATCGGCGAGGGGTGGCGCGGTGCGATCGTCACCTTGATGAACGAGCGTGTCTCGATTGGCGGTGGGATGCCCGCGAGGGGAGGGGGGGCCATATCTGCCGCCCTTCGAACCTGGGAAAGGCTCCCGGCGAGCCGGCAGTCTCCAGTCCTTCGGGACAAACTGGCGAAGCTGTGGATCGAGTCCGAGGTGCTCCGGCTCAACAACATGCGCGCGGCCGCCAAATCGGTCATGGGAACGCCCGGGCCGGAAGGATCGATCGGCAAGCTCGGAGGCGCCGAGTTCAACAAGAGGGTCTACGAGTTCTGCGAGAACCTGCTCGGCGCCGAAGGAATGCTGTACGGCTCGTACGAGATGCGCCGGCCCGAGGGTGCGATGGAAGCTCGGTCAACGCAGCAGATGTTCCTTCGTAGCCGGGCGAATTCGATCGAGGGCGGGACTTCAGAGGTGATGCGTAACATCCTCGGCGAGAGGGTGCTCGGTCTCCCGGGAGACGTACGCGTCGACAAAGGAGTCCCTTGGTCGCAGGTCCCCCGGAACTGACCGGTTAATCCGCCGCCGGAGCCGACGGTTGCTTGTCGGCAGTGCGGTAGTCGCCGAAGGGTGCGTCGCGCTTGGTCAGCGCGTCGGTGAGACCTTTTTGCATGTCTCCGATGAAAGCCCTCATCGACTTCTGGTGGGTGCCGAGGGCGCAGAGCTCGGTCCCGACCCTGATCCCCGTGCGCATGCCCATGACTTCCATCTGGCGGTGAACGACCCTCTTGTTGATCTGCACTATGTCCGGCGGAAGCTTGGCGATCCGCGAGGCGACATCGATGACGCCCTCGTCCAGATCCTCGACCGGGAACGCTGCGTTCGCCCAGCCGAGCCGTACCGCCTCCACCCCGCTCATCGAATCGCCCGTAAGCATGGCTTCCATCGCCTTGCGCATGCCGATCGTCCAGGGGTGGAAGTGCATGTCGGGAACGCCGAATCGCACCGCCGGATACCCGATCTGGGCGTCCTCGGCCACGTAGATCAGGTCGCAACCCGAAGCCAGCTCGCTCCCGCCGGCGAGGCAGTAACCGTGCACCTGGGCGATGACCGGCTTGGCCAGATCCCAGATGCTCATCCACCCCTCGGTCACGTGGCGGGGCCACTGCCCGTCGCCACCCGGGGTGAAGAACGGCATTTCAAGTCCCTCGTTGCCTCCGCCCAGGTCGTAACCGGCCGAAAAGCTCTTGCCTGCCCCGCGGATGATGCTCACCCGGACCGCGTCGTCCTCATCCGCTTCTCTGAGCGCTTCGAGGATCTCCCCCCTGAGCGGGTGAAAGAGAGCATTCCGCTTCTCTGGACGGTTCAGGGTTATCCGGCGGACGCCGGGGGCGGGATCGTCGACCAGGATGACCGAGTAAGGCATGGGACCCTCCGTGCGGGCAAGAAGAGGTAGGTAGAAGAACGTTCTACTACGCCGGGTCACGCGCCGCCCATCCGAGTCGCCCGTCGCGATGGAGAGGTGTAAGTTCGCACCCGACGATCATCTGTTATCGGGCCGGCGCGCAGCGCGGCGAAACATCAGGGGGAAACTGAGATGAAGAGCAAGGCGGCCATCCTCTGGGAAACCAACTCGAAGTGGAGCGTCGAGGAGATCGAGCTTGACGCTCCCAAGCCGGGCGAGGTTCTGGTGAAGCTCGCCGCCTCCGGCCTGTGCCACTCGGACGAGCACTTGGTGACCGGCGACATGGTGCTCGACCAGGCGACAGCTGATGCGCTCGGCCTCAAGCAGCTCCCGATCATCGGCGGTCACGAAGGGGCCGGGGAGGTAGTCGAGGTAGGTGCCAACGTCACCACGCTCGCGCCTGGCGACCATGTGGTGCTGAGCTTCATTCCCGCGTGTGGCCGTTGCCCCTCGTGTGCGATGGGTCAGCAGCACCTCTGCGACCTCGGTGCGTTTTTGCTGGCCGGGCGTCAAGTCACCGACTTCACCTCTCGGCACCACGCCGGCGACGGGACCGACCTCGGCGTCATGTGCTGCGTCGGTACGTTCGAGCCCTACACGGTCGTGAGCGAAGCGAGCTGTGTCAAGATCGAGCCTCACATCCCCCTGGAAAAGGCGGCTCTGGTCGGCTGCGGCGTGACGACCGGCTGGGGGACAGCTGTCAACGCAGCGGACGTGCGTTCCGGTGAGACCGTCGTCGTCGTCGGGCTCGGCGGCATCGGAATGAACGCGGTGCAAGGCGCGCGTCTAGCCGGCGCCGACAGGATCGTGGCCGTCGATCCGCTGGAGTCCAAGCGGGATCGGGCGGGAGCCTTTGGGGCGACCCACACCGCCTCGTCGATGGAGGAGGCAACTGCGCTTGTCGGCGAGCTCACCAGGGGTGCCATGGCCGACAAGGCGATGCTTACGGTCGGGGTGGCCTACGGAGATCTGGTCGCGCCATTGATGAACTTGGTCAAGAAGGCCGGGCGGGCGGTTGTGACCGCGGTTGCCCCCGTAGCTCAGACCGACGTGAAACTGGACCTGTTCATGATGGCGATGATGCGCAAGGAACTCGTCGGATGCATATTCGGGAACGCCAACCCGCGCCGCGACATACCGCGGATCCTCGACTTGTACGGCCAGGGCAGGCTCATGCTCGACGAGCTGGTGACCAATACCTACTCGCTGGAAGACATCAACCAGGGCTACGAAGACATGCGCAACGGAACCAACATTCGGGGCGTCGTCACCTTCTGATCCTGCCTCCGGCATCGACCACCGAAACCAGATAGGAAAGAGCGGCCAGAGCGCGCAGCGAGTCGTTGAGATGTGTGCAGGTGCTCGTCCCCACGAAGGTCTGGCGCACCCGCTCCCGAAGGTCGTGAGGCTTGGTCCCGGTCAGCCGTGCGGCGCTTTCGGCTGCCGCGGGGCATTCGACCCAGGGGAGAACCCCGATATCGGCGCGGCAAGACAGGAACGTAAGCGATTCCGGTTCCAGCTCTGCCGTGACAAGGTACTCATGAACGACCCTTTCGACACCCTCACCGTCTAACTGTGTGTCCCGGAAGAACTCCTCCACCATCACAGAGCCGGTCCCGCCGCGGGCGTCTGCGTCTCGCCATACGTCGATGCGCCGCCGCCGGCGGGTGGAGTGAGGGGTCATCTCTTCGACCGGGTGCCAGGCGAGTGAGTCTCCATCCGAGGACTGCAAGCCTGGCGCGATCGGACCGGTGACACTCGGCAGATGCCCGAGTCGCTCCCCTTCAACCAGGAAGGACCCTCCGGTTGCCCATCCGGCGCAGATGTCAGCCTTGCTCGAAATGTCTATGGATCCTCGGGGCGGGTGCACGCCGGCGCCGGCCATCGCCACCCCGGATACCAGCACAGCCGTTGGCAGATCGTCCAGCAGCTGAACCCGGAGCGATCCCGATTCCTCGTCCGCTGGCATCGCCTCGTCGATCGCCCTGCGGAAACCGGACGACACCTTGACGCCGGCCAGCTTGTCCAAGAGAGGCGCCGGGGGGTCGACGGTTATCGATCGCAAGGACCGATCCTCGATGAACGCGACCACAGCTTCGACTCCGGCTTCACCGACGATCTCGTGATGGCGTCCAGCGCCCGTCCAGATGTCACGGGCGTGAGCCGCGACGTGCACGTTTCCGAACAGTCCGTCCGGCCGAAGGCAGGTATGGCTGGTCGTGCGCCGCACCGATCCGGGGCGCCGCGCGGGAGTCCCCGTGTGGGGCGCGTGCGGCCCGTGCTTCAACGTCTCACGATGCCGGGGAGACCGTCAGCCCGGGGATGAGGGTCCCGCAGATCGGGTCCGCACCGGGCACCAGCTGGAAGGAGTTGCCGGAGAGCTTGGTCACCCACTGGCAGTTCGTCATTCCCGAGGAGGCGCGGTTATTGATGTCGATGTGGTGAGTGCCTACCAGGCCCATCGCGTCCCAGTCATGGACTTTTGAGAGGGCAGCGATGAGCGACGCCTGAGTCGGATGCGAGCCGGCCGCGTTGACCCCTTTGACGAAGAGGGCAACCGAGAGATAGCCGTTGTACTCCGCGTATGTCGGCTCGTCCGTCACACCAACCGACTGAAGGTCGCTTTGGAACTGCTGAGTCGCCGCGGTGTGCATCTCCACGGGCTCGTAGGTCAGCGTGAAGTAGACGTTCTGCGCCTCTTGAAGAGCGCCTGGACCGGCTTGGAGCAAGTCACCGCCGTAACCGGTAGGCAGGAGAGCGACCTTGAGGTTCGCACCGGCCTGTCGCAAGGCCGTGATCAAGGCGAAGGATGTGTTCGGATCCACGGTCGCGGTGAATCCGTCAACGCCTTTGCTCTTCATTTGCAGAGCTTCGGGAGCAACATTGGTGCTCCCGAACGGGAACGCCGCGTTCACATAGCCGACCTTCAGGCCGAGGTATTGCGCGGATTTCGCGGCGGCCTGAGCCGCCTCGGATGATGACGGCGAGATGCTGTAGCCGAGCGCGCCGACGGTGGTAACTCCCTGGTTCTTGAAGAACTGACCGGTCGTCGTGGAGACGACCTCGGTGTGGACCGCGCCGTACACGCCGAACATGTTCGTGCTGGTTTGCCACTCCGTCCCGTCCTCGGCGGCTCCGATCACCGGGATGTTGTGCTGGGTCAGGTAGGGGGCAGCGGCAAAGCCAAGGGCAGAGTGGAGAACGACGGCGAACACGTGGTTCTGCTGAACCAGCTTCTGAGCTGCCGACAGTGCGCCACCTGGCGAAGTGGCGGTGTCCGCAACTACGTAGTTGATGTTGTAACCCTCGCGCTTCGCGAGGACCCTGCCCGCTTCGATGCCTTGCACGATGGTTTTGTTGCCTGACGCTGCCGGCCCGGTTAGGTCAGTGAGAACCCCGATGGTGTAGGTGTGCCCGGTGTTCCCTCCACCGGCGCTGGCATTGCCGGCGGTTCCCGACTTGGACGTGCTGCCGCAAGCCCCTGCGACCATCATCGCTGCAGCCACCACTGCCAGCAGCTTCCCCTTGGCCTGAACCATCGTCGCGATTCCCCCCGTTTTGATTGGTATGAAGGCGCGCCCATCTGGACTATCCACACAAAAAGGAACTTCTACCCGAGTGCGGACCCAGCGCAAATGGCGTTTTCCGCAGGGGCGGACGTTAGCACCCATCGATGAGCTTCGCCGCGCAGCTATGCGCCTTTCTTCAGAAAACGCGAGAGCAGAATCAGGCGACGAGACTGCCAGGCTTCGCCGACGATTCCTCGTCGGATTCCGGGCACCCCCGGCAGGGCTCCGGTCGGAGTATCCGCTCCGGCCCGACGGGGGTGAGCTCGGTACCAGGTTCGTCGCCGTGAGCGTGCGTGGCCCACGGATGGGGACTCCGGCGTAGGCCGTTGCGATGGGCGATCTCGAGCCCGAACCACACGGCCCACCCGATCGGCACCAGTCCCCAGAAGCTCACGATGCGGTAGAGCAGCACGACGGCGACCGCCGAGGTCGACGGGGTTCCGTAGGCGACGAGAAGCGCTGCCATCGACGCCTCGACCACTCCAAGCCCGCCAGGTGTCACCGGCAGGCTCGCGGAAATCTGCGTGAAGCCGTAGATGACGAGTACATCCCGCCATGGAACCGAGATGTGCAACGCCTCGATTACCGCGACCAGCGCGGCAGCGTCGTAGAGCCAATTGGCGAGCGCCAGTGCGAAGGCTTCCGCCCAACCGGGCAACCCCGGACGAACCAGGCCAAGGCTGTCCACCGTCCGGCGGGTGAGCCGGCCGATCGCACGAACCGGTCTCAAATGCGATGAAACCGCCACCCAGGTTTCACCAAAGAACTCGTTCACTTTTTGGCTGTGACGCGCCGCCTCAAAGGCGATCGCTACGAGAATGGGGATTGCGGCGAGAACCGCGGCGAGCCATCGCAGATGAGCAAACGGACCCGAGTTGCCGGCGATCCACGCGCCCGCAGCAACGATCACGAAGACGGCGAAGCTCGATAGAGCTCCAGCAACCACGATTACCCACCCGGCCAGGACCCGGTTGGCGCCTCTTCTGCGCAACTGACCGAACGCCCAAGTGGCCGACCAGGCCGGACCGCCGGGCAGGGAGGTGGACATCGCGTTGCCCGCCAAGGCGATTTCGATCATCGAGAGCAACGGCACCTGCACGCCCCCAGCCCGGAGGAGCCAGCGCTGAAGCCGGGCGAATACCACGAAGGAAACGATCTCGGCAGCAATCGCTACAAGAAGCCAGCCGACCCGTATTTGCGAGAGCATCGAGCCCGCACTGGACAACTGGGACCGATGATCGTAAGCCGCCCAAGCCGCGCCCCCGAGCGCCGCCACGGTCACGCCCTGCCGGAGAACCACCTTCCACCGGGGGCGGGCTCCTCCGGAGGCAACTCCGACCGCCGCCGCGGCCTCAACGCCCTCGGTAACCGTCAACACACCTTCTAGAACGTTTCACGGACCCGAAAATCATCCCGCCCACCTTGGAGCCTCGACTGTCAATGCTTGTACGGTACCGAGGCCGGTTGCGACGGTACGAGGCTTTTCAGCCGAACGAAGGGCATCGGCGGACCACGAGTGGAGACGGCTAGCTCGGGACGGTCAAATGTCGTTGGTCCATGAGAGTGCCGTTAACATCCCCCGGCCGTGGATGCCCGGACCTTTCTCGGACTGGAGAGCACTCACAACCCCTATCGCTGGTTGCTGCCGGTCACGCCCGGCGTCTGCACACCGGGGGGCTTCCTGTTCGGAGGCTGCGGGCTAGGAGCTGCGATCGCTGCTCTCGAAGGCACCACCGGTCGACCGGTGATATGGGCGACGGCGCAGTACCTCTCGTACGCCCGACCGCCGGAGGTGCTCGACCTCGACGTGATAGTCGCCGTCGCAGGCCATCAGGTCACCCAGGCAAGGGCCGTCGGGCACGTGGCCGACCGTGAAGTAATCACGGTCAACGCGGCCCTCGGCCGACGCGAGATCCCGTACGAGGGGACCTGGGCGACCATGCCCGAAGTGGCCCCGCCGGACCAGTGCAGCCAGAGAGAGATGCGCTTCAGCACCGAGGGGGACACCCTCCCCGATCGGCTGGACATCCGCCTCGCCATAGGCAGGACCCTCGCAGAGCTACCCGGCCCAGGCATGCCCGGCGGGCGCTCTGCGCTGTGGGCGAAGATGCCGGACGTACTCGACCTGTCGTCGGCGTCCCTCGCGATACTCGGCGACTACGTGCCCTTCGGTATCGGCCAAGCGCTCGGCGTCCGAGCCGGCGGCAACAGCCTGGACAACACCCTCCGGGTGGGAAGCCTGGTTCCTGCAGACTGGGTCCTCCTTGACATCGGAGTGCACCAAGTGGCTAACGGTTTCGGTTACGGAGATGTCCATCTCTGGTCCGAGAAGGGCGTTCTCTTGGGAACCGCGAGCCAGTCCACCATCGTCCGGACATGGCGGGAAATGCCCGGCTAGGCGCCACCGGTCACGCCGCGTAGTCTTCGATCGTGGGGGTTTCGTCCTGGGGACTTAGAGAAATCCCCGAAGACCAGCGCCGCCGATACCGGTCAGAGCGATGGTGGTCCGGAGAGACACTCGGATCGCACCTCGCGGGGCGCCTGGCCGCCAACCGGAACCTTCCCTTCGTGGCGCACTCGGCAACCCGTCCGTGGCGGGGAACCTTCGGCGATGTGCTCGACCTCTCCCGTCGTGTAGCGGGCGGACTCGAACGAAGAGGGGTGCAAGCGGGGGACGTTGTCTCGTTCCAAACGCCCAACTGGATCGAAGGGGCAGCAACCTTCTACGGAGCAACGATGCTGGGCGCAGTCGTCGCTCCGATCGTCCACATCTACGGCGTTCACGAGCTTTCCTACATCCTTGAACAATGTGAGCCGCGGGTACACGTGACTGCGTCCGGGTTCGGTCACCAGAACTACCTGGCCAACCTCGGGTCGCTCCCGGACCTGCGCATGGACGTCTTCGTGGTAGGCGACGATCGACCACAAGGTTCCCTTTCCTTCGACGAGATCGCGTCTGCCCCGCCCGTTGCCGGTCCCTGGGCCGGCGACCCGTCATCGCCCGCGCTCGTCGGCTGGACCTCGGGGACCACTTCGAGGCCAAAAGGGGTGGTCCACTCACACGAGACCGTCCTGGCCGAGATCATGCAGCTGAGCGAAGGGGCCCCACCAGACCCAAGGCCGACCCTCCTAGCCAACCCGATCAGCCACGCCATCGGGATGCTCGGCGGGCTTCTCGGACCCCTCGAGAGGGGTAGACCCGTTCACCTCCTTGATCAGTGGGATCCCGCCAGGGTGCTCGACCTGCTCCTCAACGACGATCTCAGCTCAGGTGGCGGCGCTCCTTACTTCCTGGTCAGCCTTTTGGACCATCCCTCGTGCACCGAGGAGCACGTGAGGCACCTTGCCTATCAGGGAATGGGCGGCGCGCCGGTTCCAAGAGCCGTCACCGAACGGGCCACTGCCTTGGGGATCACGGTGTGGCGGTCCTACGGCTCCACCGAGCACCCGTCGATCACGGGTTGCCGGTACTCCGACCCGCTCGAGAAACGTCTCAACACGGATGGGGCGCCGATGCCCGGGAACGAGATACGGCTGGAAGATCCAGAGGGTAAGCCGGTCGGGGTGGGCGAATCCGGCGAGATCCTCTCGCGAGGACCAGAGCTGTTCGTCGGTTACACCGATCCGGCGCTCACCGCCAAAGTGTTCGAGCCCGACGGCTGGTACCGCACCGGGGATATAGCCGTCATGGACGCGGACGGTTATATCGCGATAACCGACCGCGTCTCCGACGTGATCATTCGGGGAGGCGAGAACATAAGTGCGGCTGAGGTCGAAGAGCTCCTGTTGAGGATCCGGGGCGTGGCTGAGGTCGCGGTCGTCGCCGCCCCCGACCTGCGAATGGGCGAGCACGCGGCTGCCGTCCTGCGAATGTTGCCCGACCACCCGCTTCCCACGATGACCGACGTGCAGGCGCACCTGGAGCGCAGCGGGCTAGCCAGGCAGAAGTGGCCCGAGGACCTCATCGGCGTACCGGAGTTCCCGCGCACCCCTTCAGGCAAGATCCAGAAGTTCCGGCTGCGGGAGCAGGTGCGCACCAGCTCGCACATCCATTAGCGGTCAAGACGATTCGATCGTCCCCTCCTCCGGTTAAAGGGGTCCCATCCGCGTTGCAATGGGGTAGAAATTGAGTAAGGACCGATGGGCTGCGCGCCGCAAACCGTTAACAGGTAAAGGTGCCGAGCTTCGCAGTTCAGGTGCGGCGTGTGTACGAACCCGCGAAGCGCGGTGATGGCACTCGGGTACTCGTTGACAGACTGTGGCCTCGCGGGATCAGCAAGGACGAAGCTGGGCTTGACGAGTGGTGCAAGCAGGCGGCGCCATCGACCGAGCTTCGCAAGTGGTACGGGCACGATCCGAAGCAGTTCAACGAATTCCGGCGGCGCTACCGGGTCGAACTTCGGCATGGAGAGGCGGGAGAGGCTGTGGAGCACCTGCGACAGCTAGCCAACCGGCGGACTCTGACCTTGCTGACCGCGACCAAGGAGGTCGACATCAGCGGGACGTCTGTCCTGGCCGAGGTGATAAGAGGGTAGAACAGCCCTTTACAGTGGCACTGTGAAGATCACTGCGCTGGATCACATCGTCCTGAACACGGCCGACACCGCGCGATCACTCCGCTGGTACACGGACGTTCTGGGACTCGAAGGAGAGCGGGTGGAGGAATGGCGGAAGGGCGAAGCCCCATTCCCGTCGGTTCGCATCGGGCCAGACACGATAATCGATCTTTTCCAGGTCGAGCGCACCGGCGAGAACATGAACCACGTCTGCTTGGTCGTGCCTTCCGAAGACTGGGAAGCGATGCTGGCCGCGGGCGTCATCCCGGTCGAGAGCGGACCGACCAAGGTGTTTGGGGCTAGGGGCCTCGGCGAGTCTGTATATACGCGAGACCCAGACGGAAATCTGGTCGAACTGCGCCGCTACCTCTAGCGCTTGCCACGAACGTAACTGCCAACACCTTCGTGCAATAGATCCGGCGCGCACACGGGCGTGCCTTCACGCTGGCCACTCCGCCCGATCGGCGGATCTACGAAGCTTCGCGCGACCCGACCCTCGTCTAGATTCGAGCGCGCTGGTACATGATCACCATCGGGGACCGGATGATCCCCGGTGCCCCAGAGTATACACCTTTGGTACACGTAGCGTGTATAGTAGGTGTATGAGCAAGGTGCGCACGAACATCGAGATCGAGGACAGCTACTTGCAGGTGATCATGGATCGCTATCACCTGCGAACCAAGACCGAGGCGGTCGACCTAGCACTGCGCCATCTCGCCGGACAGCCGATGACGCGTGAAGAGGCCATCGCTATGCGCGGCGTCAGGGCCATCGGGAAAGTGCCAACCGACTCCCGACCGCCCAGCCCGTGATCCTGACCGATACGTCGGCTTGGGTGGAATACGACCGGGCGACGGGCAGCCCAATCGACCGGCGTCTGACCGAACTAATCACTCACGAAGGTCCCGTGGCCGTCACGGAACCCGTGATCATGGAGGTCCTCGCCGGTGCTCGCAGTGACGACCGTGAGGCCGATCTGCGACGCCTCTTGCTCAGGTTTCAATTGCTGGCTTTTGATGTAGCGGGTGATTTTGATGCCGCGGCCAGGATCTACAGACAGTGCCGTCAGGTCGGTGTGACCCCCCGCGGACTCATCGACTGCATGATCGCCGCCGTCGCCCGACGCAACCAGGCAACACTGTTGGCGGCGGACACCGACATCAGCCGTGTCGCCAGAATCGTCGGGATCAATCTGGACGACGCTTCGATCAAAACCTGATCTCCCCGGTCCTGCGGAGGGCCTCGGGGTAGCCATTCACCGGTAGTCATCCGACAATGCTGTGTGGGTGTGTAGCCACCCACACGCCGTTTCGTGGAGTGGGCCGGGACGGATTTGAACCGCCGTAGGCGTACGCCGGCAGATTTACAGTCTGCTCCCTTTGGCCACTCGGGCACCGACCCAGGGGTCTAGGAGATTACAGCGTCTGCGCCCGCGCCAGCGATCCCGCGGGGATGCAAGCCCCGGAAAAAAAGAGACCGCCTACCGTCACCGATAACCAACCCGTCTCGTGAGGCTTCGCCGTTAGGCTCTGCCGGGTGACCGAAAAGGGCAGGTGGCGGCACACGCGCCGTCAACTTCTGGGTTGCAGCGAGGACGGGGGTCAGCCCAAGTGCTGAGCCGCCTTCTCCGCGAGCGCCTGGGCCCCTATCGACGGACCCTCGCCGCAATGCTCCTGCTGCAGGCGGTCCAGACGACCGCGAGCCTGATCCTGCCAACCTTGAACGCGAGGATCATCGATCGGGGCATCCTCAGGCACAACGAGGCCTACATCCGGTCGACCGGCGTGGTGATGCTGGGATTCTCTTTGGTCCAGATCGTCTTCGCCGTCGCGGCGGTATACCTCGGAGCAAAGGTGGCGATGAGCTTCGGGCGCGACATCCGCAGCGCCTTGTTCCACCAGGTGACGGCCTTTTCGGCCAGGGAAGTCGGGACGTTCGGCGCCCCGTCTCTCATCACGCGCATCACCAACGACGTCCAGCAGGTGCAGATACTCGTCGTAATGGCCTGCACCATGGCGATCGCGGCTCCGATCACGATCGTCGTCGGCATAATTGCGGCGCTGCGCCAAGACCTTGGCTTATCGGCGATCCTCGGCGTGAGTATCCCGATAGCGGCAGCCATCCTGGGCACACTCGTTTCGCGGATGGTGCCGGCGTTCCGCCTGATGCAGGAGCGCATCGACCAGATCAACCGAGTGCTCCGGGAGCAGATCACGGGGATCCGCGTGGTCAGGGCGTTCGTGCGCGAGCCACTGGAGCGCACGAGGTTCGCAGACGCCAATCAGGAGCTCACCGATACGTCGTTACGAGCGGGACGCCTCATGGCGGCGATGTTCCCGACAGTGAACCTGGTCATCAACGCTTCGAGCGTCGCCGTTCTATGGATCGGCGCGTCACGGATCCAGGCGGGACACATGCAGATTGGGTCCCTGGTCGCCTACCTCACCTACCTGATCCAGATCCTGATGTCGGTCGTCATGGCCACGTTCGTCATTTCGATGGTCCCTCGCGCGTCGGTCTCAGCCGGGCGCATTCAGGAGGTGATCCAGACTGAGCCGACGGTCAAATCGCCTCCAGCACCGGCCTCGCCGAGTCGGGGCGAGCTCGACGTGGAGTTCCGTCATGTCGGGTTCCACTACCCGGGGGCCGAGCATCCAGTCCTTACGGATGTCTCGTTCACTACCTTGCCGGGCCAGACGACCGCGATCGTCGGGAGCACCGGCGCAGGCAAGACGACTCTCCTCCAACTTGTGCCGCGCCTGTTCGACGCGACTGAAGGCTCGGTGAGGATCGGGGGCGTCGACGTCCGCGATCTCGACACCGCGTTCCTATGGTCGGTGATAGGGCTGGTCCCGCAACGCCCGTATCTTTTTTCCGGGACCGTTGCAACCAACATCGCGTACGGGAAACCCGACGCTTCCGAATACGAGATGTGGGAGGCGCTCGAGGTCGCCCAGGCTGCGGACTTCGTTCGGCTCATGCCCGGGGGTCTCCACGCGCGGATCGACCAGGGTGGAACGAACGTTTCGGGAGGCCAAAGGCAGCGCTTGGCGATCGCCCGCGCCCTTGTGCGCAAGCCTGACATCTACCTGTTCGATGACTCTTTCTCGGCTCTTGACCTCTCAACCGATGCCCGCCTCCGGGCCGCACTGAAGCCCTACACACAAAGCAGCGTGGTTCTCATCGTCGCGCAGCGGGTATCCACGATCGTCTCGGCGGACCGGATCGTCGTCCTCGAGGACGGAGAGATCGTCGGCATGGGGACCGACGCCGAGTTGCGCGCAAGCAATCCGACATACGCCGAGATCGTCCAGTCCCAGCTCGGGGAGCGAGAGCGGACATGACGACCGTCGAGGACCGCGAGGGGGACCTCCAGGGAGTAAGCCCCGAGGAAACCCGGCCCGCGGGTCGGTGGAACGCGATGGGTGTCCCGACCGAGCGTTCGCGCGACTTCAGGACTGTTGTGGGACGGTTGGTGGGACTCCTCGCCGCAGAGCGATCTAAGTTGGCTCTCGTTGGCGTCACGTCGGTGGCCGGCGTGGTGATGAACGTCTTCGGCCCACGAGTGCTGGGGCATGCGACCGACCTGATCATCTCCGGGTTCTTCCGTCACCACATCCGTTTCTCTTCTCTCGACGGCGTTCTCCGGGAAGCGCTCCTGCTGTATGTGGGGTCGGCCCTGTTCTCTCTGGTGACCGCCTACACGCTCGCGGGTGTTGTCCAGAGGCTCATGCAGCGGTTGCGACGGTCGGTCGAAGACAAGGTTCACGCTCTTCCACTGAGCTACATCGACCGGGGATCGCGCGGCGACCTCCTCAGCCGGGTGACCAACGACATCGACAACATTGCGCAAAGCCTTCAGCAAACCCTCAGCCAGATGTTGAACTCGGTGTTGCTCCTTCTGGGTGTCGCGGTCGCGATGTTCACGATCTCTCCGCTTCTCGCCGCGGTGGCATTGACGACGGTCCCGGTTTCGGTGTTCACGATGAGGGCCATCGCTGCGCGGGCTCGGCCCCGTTACATCTCCCAATGGCGAAGCACCGGTGCACTCAACGGGATAGTCGAAGAAGCCTTCACCGGACATGCGATCGTGAAGTCGTTCGGCCGGCAGCCGGAGGTCGAGGAACGCTTTCGCGAGAAGAACGAGGAGCTGTTCGAGTCGTCCTTCGGCGCCCAGTTCATGTCTAGTGTTATGCAGCCCGTGACCCTTTTTCTGGGGAACGTCCAGTACGTGATCGTGGCGGTCGTCGGAGGCCTGAGGGTGGCTGCGGGGGCCATCAGCGTCGGGGACGTTCAGGCTTTCGTGCAGTACTCGAGAACCTTCTCGATGCCGCTCACACAGCTCGCGTCGCTGATGAACGTCTTCCAGAGCGGCATGGCCTCGTTGGAGCGGGTGTTCGAGTTCCTGGATGCCGACGAGCAGTCCGCCGACGCACCGCCGGCACCGGCTGGCCCGGTTCGGGGCAGAGTCGAGTTCGACAGGGTTTCGTTCTCCTACCACGCCGACGTACCGCTGATCGAGTCCTTGTCGCTCGTTGCCGAACCCGGCCAGACGGTGGCCATCGTCGGGCATACCGGCGCCGGCAAGACCACTCTCGTCAACCTGATAATGCGCTACTACGAGATCGACTCCGGGCGGATAACGATCGACGGGCGGGACATAACCTCGATGCCCCGAGCCGAACTGCGTTCCAAGATCGGAATGGTCCTCCAGGACACCTGGCTGTTCGGAGGCACGATCCGCGACAACATCGCCTACGGCGACCCTTCAGCAACGGACGCCCAGATTCGCGACGCGGCACGGGCAACGTACGTCGACCGTTTCGTACATAACCTGCCTGACGGTTACAGCACCCTCATCAACGAGGAGGCGGACAACGTCAGCGCCGGCCAGAAGCAGCTGATAACCATCGCCCGAGCGTTTCTCGCCGACCCGTGCATACTGATCCTCGATGAGGCGACCAGCTCGGTCGACACCCGGACCGAGGTCCAGATCCAGGAAGCGATGAACCGTCTGCGGGCGCACCGGACCAGCTTCGTCATCGCCCACCGGCTGTCAACGATCCGCGGAGCCGATGTGATCCTCGTGATGGAGAACGGCCGGATCGTGGAGCAAGGGTCGCACGCCGAGCTGCTTAAGCGTGGCGGCGCGTACGCAAGCCTGTACAACTCCCAGTTCGTCGCTCCGGCCGCGGAGGTCGATTAGCCAGTTAGGTGTGCTGCGATCAGCCCCCGAGCTGCGACAGGGGAATGTTGTTGTAGGTCCCGTTGCACTCGTAGCCCTTGTCCGCAGGGTTTAGGCGGACGAACTGATGGCCCTTGACGCCCGCTACCACTATGCAGACGTTGCTCAGTTTCCTGCCCGGGTCCGTCGGGGGTAACAAACCGTCAGCGGTGAAATTGTGGACCTGTTGAACCGCGTTGATCAGGTCGGATCGGCTGGGATTCGCCCCGAGCGACTTCATTGCCTGAGCGAAAAGCTGCCCAGCGGCCCAGGCTTCCACCGTGTAGAGGTCGGGCGTTGCGCCGGGGTGGGTTCGGTTGAGCCAGTCCAGGAAAGTCGCCAGCGCAGGGTTGGTGGAGCGGTCCTGGCCCAGGTACAGGGGGTAGCCCAGCGGCATGTACAGGTTGCTGGCGTCGGCGGAACCGATCGTCTTGAACAGGGCGGCGTCGTATGCCTGGGCTGCAACGATGGCGTCGGGGTGGAAGCCCTGCTGGTCGGCCTGCTGGATGAAGGCCGCAATCGAACCGATCTGCTGAGCCTCGAGGGTCACCACCCGAACACCCAGCGACTTCATCCGCAGGATGTCGCTCGTGAAGTTGGTCTCCAGCGGGCCGGTACCCCTCGTGTACACGTACTTGAAACCCTCGGACTTGTAAGTGTCCGAGATCTCCTCGTAGGAGAGTTTCGCCAGGGTCGAATAAAGATCCGCGCTGTGACCAATGGCGCTGGGGAACTTCTGCTTGAGCCAGATGGCCCCGGTGGTGAAGTACCCGGGCGGCTGAGGGGTGGGGGTGAAGGCGTTCGGAAGCGAGATGAGGTGCGGGTCGAGAAGATATCCCTGGATGTCGGGGAAGGTCGGATTGGAGGTGAGCAGCGTCTTTCCGCAGGTGTCCTCGATCGTGAAGGTTCCGACCACGGAGAACACCTGGTTGCTCAGCGAGTTGAGGTCGTTGGTGTAGCTGTTGCAGTCGAGGCCGTCGTCCTTCTGGACCACCTTGACCGTCCTGCCTCCTATCCCTCCGGTGGAGTTCACATAGGCGGCCCAAGCGTCGAGGCCGTTGAACGCCCCCTGGAACAAACCGGGAACCGGCCCGGTCACTGTGGCGATCTGCCCGATCGTGATCGTGTTACCGGTGATCCCGGGGCTTGGCCCGGAACTGGTCGGGTTCGTCGTCCCGGGCGTCACAGGCGGCGCAGTGGTCCCCGTGCTCGAAGAGCTTTTACTGCTACTTCCGCACGCCCCGGCCAACAGCACGAGCGCCAGCGCGCCCGCTGCCCAACGGCCTCGTCGAATCTGGAAGCGGCTCATGTCAGACCCCCCACGGAACTAACGGAACTAACAGAATGATTTAGATAACGGTCGCGGAGTTCAAATGATGGTCGACCGGTTCGCCGGGCGCACGCATTTCGGTCCCGGCTAACGGGAGGCGACGCGGCGAAAACACCTAGGCGCGGGCGAGTTTGGCCTTTTGTACCTTTCCCATAGCGTTGCGCGGGAGCGACTCCACGAAAACGACCCGTCGCGGCCGCTTGTGAACTGACAGGTTCTCCGCGACAAAGGCGATCAGATCCGACTCTCCCACACCTTCCGCGACGACGTACGCGACCACCACCTGACCGAGGTCGTCATCCGGCTCGCCGATAACTGCGACCTCCGCAACACTGCCGTGCGCGAGAAGCGCCGCCTCGACCTCGCCGGCCCCGATCCGATATCCCCCACTCTTGATGAGGTCGGTCGACGCCCGCCCGACGATCCGATGCCACCCTTCTGGATCGACGCACGCCGCGTCGCCGGTGCGGATCCACCCGTCGGGCGTAGTGATCATTTCGGTCTCCGCGCGCAGGTTCCGGTAGCCCGACATGACCGTTGGGGTTGATACCTCTAACAACCCGACGCGGTCACCGTCGAACTCAACTTCGCAGCCTTCCTCGTCCACCAACCGGGTCCGCACCCCAGCAAGTGGCGTCCCCACCCAGCCTGGGCGGCGTTCGCCCGAAGCGCGACCGCTCACGGTTATGAGCGTTTCGGTCATCCCGTACCGTTCGATCGGCCCCTGACCGGTTAGCGAAGCGAGTCGGTCGAATACCGGTACAGGCAGGCCGGCGCTGCCGGACACCAGCAAACGCGCTCGCCGAAGCGCTCGTGCCGCTGCACGATCAGCCGCCACCCTCGACCAGACAGTCGGCACCCCGAAGTACATAGATCCCCCGGCCTTCGCGTACGCGTCCGGCGTGGGTCTACCCGTATGGACGAGCGGACTCCCCATCCGCAGCGGTCCGAGGACGCCGAGGATCAGGCCGTGGACGTGGAAGAGCGGCAATCCGTGAACCAGCACATCGTCCTCGGTCCACTCCCAGGCTTCAGCGAGCGAATCCAGACACTTCCCTATCGCACCCGCGCTGAGCATCACCCCTTTGGGCATGCCTGTGGTTCCGCTGGTGTACACGACCATCGCCAGACGGTCGGGCGGAAGCGACGTGCCGGGTAGGTCGGCCCGTTCCGTGACGTCGACCTCCAAAGGCAGGAGGTCCGCGGACGAATCGTCGAGGATGTGTCTGCGCTCGAGCGGCCCCGCGTCAGGGGGTAAAGGGACGACCGGGACGCCGGCTGCAAGGGCACCCACGACGGCCACGACCGTCTCGACCGTGGGTACCGCTTCGATCGCGACGATCGGCATGCCGCTAATCCGACGCGCGACGGCACCTGCGGCGCCCGCCAGCTCCTCCATCCGCAGCGAGCGGCCGGCGACGGTGAGCGCAGGCGCAGCACCCGACGACGTCGTGCGAGTTAGCGGCGGCAGCAGGTCCACGCCTACGGGAACCTAGGCGGCCGCACTAGCTTTACGCCATCCTCCACGAACTCGCCCGCGTCCATGATCTCGAGGTTCCAGTCATTACGATCGATTCCCAAGTCGACGGGCGTCCCGTGGCTGGATCATGAACGCGGGCGAGTTTTGGAGGATGAATGCCTACCTTTGACATCGTGTCCCAGGTTGACATGCAGGAAGTGCGAAATGCGGTCGACCAGGCCCAGCGGGAGCTATCGACCCGCTTCGACTTCAAAGGCACCGATTCGTCGGTCGAACTTCATGAAAGCGAGCTTCGCCTTCACTCGGCTACCGAGGACCGGCTGAAGGCGGTCGTCCAGGTCTTGGAGGAGAAGCTGGTGAAGCGGAAGGTCTCGTTGAAGGCGCTCGAGCACGGCAAGGTCGAGGAAGCCGCCAAAGGGACCGCACGCCAGACGATCACTTTGAAGGCCGGCCTTTCAGCTGACAACACCAAGGCGATCAACCGGTGGATCAAGGACAAGGGCCCGAAAGGCGTTTCCTCCCAGACCCAAGGAGACCAGGTTCGGGTCAGCGGAAAAAAGCGAGACGACCTGCAAACGGTTATCGCCGGACTTCGCGAAGAAGACTTCGGTCTCCCGCTCCAGTTCGAGAACTTCCGGGACTAGCGGGCCCACTCCCTCGAGCGGAGGCGGCGGATTCGCTCGTCGGTCGGCGGATGGTCGGAGAAAAGGTTCTTGAAGGAGATGTTCATCCCGGCAAGAGGGCTCACGATGTAGAGCGGGGCCATTTCGCGACGAACCTGCGGCATCGGTATCTGTTTCGACGCGGCCTCGAGCTTGCTGAGGGCGCGGGCCAGCGGATCTCCGTCTCCGATGAGCCTGGCGCCCGAGCGGTCTGCTTCGAACTCTCTGCTTCGCGAGAGGGCCAGATTCAGCATCGTTGCGGCGAGTGGAGCGAGGATCAGCAGCGCGAGCAGTTCGAGGATGTTCTCGCCATCGCCGTCGCGGCCACCACCGAAGAACAGACCGCCCCAGGCCGCTATGCGGGACAGCAGAGTGATAGCCATGGCAATCGTCGCGGCCACGGAGGAGATGAGAATGTCGCGGTTTCCCACGTGGGAGATCTCGTGCGCGAGTACGCCGCGCAGCTCGTCCCACGTGCAGATCTGCAGGATGCCCTGGGTTACCGCCACCGCCGAATGCGCCGGGTTGCGACCGGTCGCGAAAGCGTTGGGCTGGGCGTCGGGGGTGACGTAGAGGCGCGGCATCGGCAGGCCGGCCCGCGTAGTCAGGTCGCGTACGACCGCGTAGTAGTCGGGCATCTGCTCCTCCGACACCGGGACGGCCCGTGCGGCCCGGATCGCGATGGAGTCCGAAAACCAGTAGGAACCGCCCGTGAACAACAGGGCGATGACGAGCCCGATGATCAGACCGCCCCGCCCGCCGAGAAGCGCACCGATCCCGACGAACAAGGCCGCAAGGAACGTGAGAAGGAACGTTGTCTTAAGGGTGTTGCGGCTCATATACACATCATGGTGGACCATGAACCTGAATAAACGACAAGAAAAGGGTTTTCAGTCGTAGTAGCCCGAGTGAATGTACACGGAGGGAACCCCTTCGTCGCGGAACATCGCAACGTTGCGTCGGTCATCCTCGAAGGACAGGACGAGCTCGAACCCGGCTTCACGCAGCTCGTGCACCGAGCGTCTCTTGAACTCCCGGGCGGCCCGGTAGTCGCCGAAGTCGCGCATGACAAGCAGGTCCCACCGCAGCTTGTACCGGCTCAGCCAGGCCATGGTCTGGCGCTGAACTCTGACCGGGCGGCCGGTAAGCAGGACGATCGCCAACGAGGAGTCGAGAAGTTCCAGAAGGCGCGCGATCTCCTCAATGAGCGGGTCGTCGCCGCAGGCCTCGAAGAACGCGTCCCAGTCCCGTGCCGGCCGCTCGAGGTAGTGCTGACGGCTCGCCGCGTCCGAAAGCACCCCGTCGAGATCGAAAACGACCGCACGCCCGCCGTCGATCCTCTCCTCCCGCCACCTCCAGTTGTCGAAGGTCCCCGCCATCGACGGGTCAACCTAACCGCCACCGGACGACTTCGAGGGATTCTGCAGCCGGTACCGGCCCGGAAGCCGGCCGGCGCACCGCTGCGAGCTGGTCGAGCGCGATGGCACGAGCCTGTCCGTGGATGGGTTCGGTCTTGGCGGTCCACCTGTCGACTGCCAGGAGCCACCCCGTTTCAGCGGTGGCGAGCGCGCTCTTCAGCCATGCAACCGCCCCGACCGGGGATGCGTAGCGAGCCTGGTCCACGTGGCCCGACACGACCGCGTCCATCGTCGCCGCCCGGGCCTCGTCGAGCGGCAGGCTCATCTCTGTGAGGACGTCCCCGTCGTCGCCCAGAGCTCCCAGCCGGACCTCCCACCAGGTCCCGTCTTGCCACATGTAGCGGTCGGCCGGCTGCCGGCTCAGCCACCCGAATCCGATCACGACCGCGACCGATGCAGTCGCGAGAACCGGCAGATCGGTCAGCGAGGTGACCAGTGGACCGACGCCTGGCAGCGGCCGGGAGCCCTCGTCGGGGTCGTCGGAGGGGGTGACCGGCCCGAGGGTGAGGGCCGGCGCCTCGATGGACAGGTTCTCGGCTTGGCGCTCCCGTAGGGACGAATCCTCCTCGACCAGGACGACGCGGAGGGCGCTCAGGCATTCCGGACCCAGCCGTAGCAGTTCCCTGGCCCGGGTCCCGTCGCCGGCGCCGACGTCGACGTAGGTGAATGGATCAGGGCTTCCTTCACCGTCCCATATTTCATCCAGCGCAGTAGCGGTCCATGCGGCAAGGTCCACCGGGGGAGGCATCGGCGGTTCGGCCGTCGGTCCGAGGGCGGAGTAGGGCAGCGGGCCGAGGCGCCTTGCTCCCTCCACCAGCTCGTATGCGGCGGGTACCCGTGCTGCCACGGTCAGGGACGGTAGCGGGGTGCGACCGGTCCTCGCGTAGTAGCGTCGTGCGCCGACTTGGCCGACAACAACGAGATCCCCGACGAGCTCCAGCTGGAGGTCCCTGTCGGGGGGCGGGTCATGGTTGTGGCCGACCTGCACCTGAGCAGCGACTCGCGCCCTGCGGACGTCCTGGCGGTCAATGAGGTCGCCTCCGCGGTGGAAGCAGCGACGGGGCCTGGCGTGTTGATCTTCGCGGGCAACCTGTTCGACTCCAACGTCGACCCGTCCCAGGCTCTCGCCGCCCACGGCCGCCTGGCGGTGGACATTGCGACTTACGCGGCGGGATCGAACCGCCGGGTCGTGATCCTGCCGGGTGACCGGGATTCGAGGCTCGCGTGGTCCGAGAAATGCCAGCACGACGTCCGGCAGCTTCTCGGAGCCGACGTGGCTCTGTCGGTCGAGCTGACCCTGTCGACCGGGGCCGGCGAGCGAAAGGTGCGGGTCGAACCAGGCCAGACCCTCGATCCGCTGACCCGGTGCGCCGATCCGCGCAACCCCCGGGAAACCCCCTTCGCGCAGCACGTTCGCGAGGAGGTGATGCCCGCGATGCGCCGGCGGCAGTCGGGGGCCCGCCAGGCGAAATGGCTTTCGGGGATGGAGGACCTGGACGAGCCTGCGGCGCTTTCGCGTTTCATCGGATCGCGGCTGGTGTACCGGCGGCTGGGCCGCTCCGCGTGGCTGTTGTTGGTCCCGGTGATCGTTGCACTCGCGCTGCGGTTGCCGGCGTTCGCGCTTCGCTCCGCCCGCCACGTCGGGGCGACATCCCGGGTGGGCCTGGCCGTGTTCGCGACCGTCGTCGAGCTGGCCTTGTTGTTCCTGCTCGCCGCGGCGGCCCTCCGCCGCACCGGTCTCGCTCTGTCGGCGCTGGCGCTCGATGACGGCGGGCGCGATCCGAACGAGCCCGCCCGCTGCCTTGCCAGGCAGCTGGTGACCGACGGCTACGCCGGCCTGATCACCGGGCACACCTGCCGGCCGGAGCTGGCCCATCTCGGGGACGGCTTCTACGCCAACGCGGGGTGCGGCACGGAGGTGGTCAGCGAGTATCCGACTCGGGTGCCGGGCTTGGGGCTTCCGAGCGTCTTCCTGGCGCACCGGCAGCTGGCGTGGGTCGAGTTGGAGGCCGGCAATGACGTGCACGTCCGCCTGCTGCACGGACGGCAGGACCTGCCCGGCGCCACGATCGTCGAACGTCTGATGGCCGAGCGGTTGGTCGCTCCGACGCAGGGGGACATGCGAGCAGAGGTCGCGGCGAGCTGGCCGCAGGGTGCCGAGTGGCCTCGCCGCCCGAGCGTCGTGTCGCGCGATCGCAGGGTCCGGCGCCTGGCGGCGCTCGCAGTGTTCGCCGCAGGACTCCTGTCCCTCCTCTCCGCTCTGTCGGAGCCGCTGCGCGGCCGCTTGGACGTCCTGCGGGAGCTGTTCCCGACCGCCATCCCCGAGACCGCTTCGGCTCTGGTCGCGCTCGGCGGGGTCGGACTGATCGTCTTGGCCCGGGGGATTCGAAGAGGACAAAGACGAGCGTGGTTCGTGTGCCAGGTCCTCCTCCTCGTTGTCGCGCTTCTGCACGTGATCAAGGGCGTGGACGTGGAGGAATCGCTCATAGCCGTCGCAGCCGCGAGTTTTCTCTGGGTCTACCGGTCCTCCTTCCAGGCGAAGACCGACGTCGAGCGGGTGGGCTCCGGTCTGCTCAGAGTTCTCGGAGCGGCGGTGTTGACCGTGCTCACCGGTTCGTGGGCGCTCGAACTCAGCACATGGTTCAACAAGTCGATGCGAGGGGCGCACGCGCTTTCGTGGTCCCGCGCGCTGGAGGCTTCGGTCGAGCGTATGGGGGGCGTGTCCAATGTGCGTCTCCCCCACCGCGTCGACATGTTCTTTTCGCCAACCATGGCCACCGCCGCGGCAGGGCTGGCGGTGGCCTTCGTGGTCGTCCTTTTCCGGCCGGTCGTGGAACGCCGCCAAGCCGTACGGGCCACCGTAGCGACCGCCCCAGCCCCGTCATTCGATGAGGCTTCCAGTTCGGTCATGCTCGTCTCGACCGACGACCTGACCCGCGCACGCGCCGTCGTCGCTCGCCATGGCAGCGGGACGCTCGACTATTTCGCCCTGCGCCCCGACAAGCAGTTCTTCTTCTGGGGCGAGACGGTCGTAGCCCACGCGGTCTATGGCGGTGTCTGCCTCGTGTCGCCAGATCCGATCGGCCCGGTGGCCGAACGCGCCGAAGCGTGGCGGGCGTTCCGCGCTTACGTCGACGATCGCGGCTGGGCTCTCGGCGGTCTGGGAGCCGGCGAGGATTGGCTGCCGATCTACCGCTCGACGGGAATGCACGACCTGTACGTGGGCGACGAGGGGATAGTTCGCGTTGGCGGATTCTCCCTGGACGGAGGAAAGTTCAAAGGCCTCCGTCAAGCCGTCAATCGCATCGCCAAGTACGGCTACACCATCAGCTTCCACGATCCGTCCCGGATCGATCCGAGCCTGAGGGAGTCGCTCGAGGCGGTCATGACCAAGAGCCGGCGCGGCGATGTGGAGCGGGGGTTCTCGATGACGCTCGGCCGCGTGTTCGACCCCGCGGATCACGGGCTGCTTCTGGCGGTGGTGCACGGGCCCGCCGGCGCTGTCGAACCGTCTGGGAACGGATCCGCGGTGAACTGCGCAGCGCCGAACGTTTCGGCTGTCGCAAACGCTGGCACTCAAGGCGCCCCGGTCGCTTTCTGCCAATTCGTTCCCGCGCCAGGAATCGGGGGATACTCGCTCGACCTGATGCGCCGCGACAACGGCGAACATCCCAACGGCTTGATCGACTTCGCGGTCGTCGAGACGATCCGTGAGCTCGAGCGACGGGGAAACGAGGGTCTCGGTTTGAACTTCGCGACGATGCGCGCAGTCCTCGCGGGCGAGAACGGAGAAGGGGTCAGCCAGAAGGTTCAGGCGTGGGTGCTGCGCAGGATGGGCGACTCGATGCAGATCGAGTCGCTATGGAGGTTCAACGCGAAGTTCGATCCTGACTGGCAGCCGCGTTACGCGATCTACGACGCGCCGGAGAACATGCTCGCAGTTGCGATCGCGGTTGCGAGGGCGGAGTCGTTCTGGGAGCTTCCGGTGATCGGACGATTTCTGGTTCCCCCGGCGCCCGTCGGTTGAATGTTTCGGAGCTAGAACAGCGTCGTTGCGTGCCGGGCGAGATCGATCACCGGCTCCGATACGCCGGCGAAGATCGTGAAGAGGACGCAGACAGTGATCGAGAGTCCTACCGGGAACGGCACCGGCGCCGGCTGGGTAGGAGGATCGAGAAGGGCTGCGGTGGTCGTCGGCGGGTCGAGGGTCCGGACCGGTTCGAGCCCTGCCAGCTCCGAGTCGTCGGGCGCCTCGCCGTTGCCTGACTGGCCGGCGGGGATCGATGCTCCGGCCGCGTCTCCCGAACTTGCGGGCTCAGGCTCAGGTTGCCCGTTGTTGCCGTACATGAGCAGCGCGATCCGAAGGTAGAAGAACGCCGCGATCGCGGCGGCGAGCATGGCGATGATTGCGAGCGGGTATTGCCCGGCCTGCACCGAGGCCTGGATCACATAGAACTTGCCGAGGAACCCGCTCGTCAAAGGAATCCCGGCCTGGGCAAGCAAGAACACGAGCATCGCACCGGCGAGGATCGGCTGTCGGCGGGCGACGCCCCGGATCGCACCGAGGTCGTTCCGGGCCTCGCCGCGGCCCTGGATCACCCCTACGACCGCGAAGCTCCCGGCGATGATGAACACGTAGGTGAAGAGGTAGAACAGGACGCTGGCCGTGCCGGTTGCGGTCGCGGACTGAAGCCCGACCAGGACGTACCCGGCCTGGCTGATGGACGAGTAGGCGAGCATCCGCTTCAAGTCGCGTTGAGCGATCGCGACCACCGAACCGATGATCAGGGTCAGGACGGCAATGAACCAGATGATCGGCCGCCAGTTGGTCGCCTGTGTCGGGAGTGCGCCCATGAGGACCCGGACGAGGCCGGCGAACCCGGCGGCCTTGGCGACCGCCGCCATGTAACCGGTGAATGGGGTGGGGCTTCCCTGGTACACGTCGGGCGTCCAGAAATGGAACGGAACCGCGGCAACTTTGAAACCCAGGCCGACGATTATGAGTGCCATGCCGGCGAGGAGGACGCCGGTGTGGGTGAGCACATCCCGCGAGAGGTAGGCGGCGATCTCGGCGAACTGTGTCGAACCGGTGGCGCCGTAGACGAGTGCGACCCCGTAGAGGAAGATCGCCGAGGAGAACGACCCGAGGATGAAGTACTTGAAGCCTGCTTCCCCCGACTGCGTGCGGCGGCGGTGATAGGCGGCCATCACGTAGAACGCGATCGACATGATCTCGAGCCCGAGGAACAGCATGATCAGCCCGGCTGACTCTGCCATCAGCATTGCGCCGACACCCGCCATGAGCATGAGCACGTAGGCCTCCACGCCGTCGAGGCCCTCCCGTCGCAGGTAGCTGTCGGAGATCAGCGCCCCCAGGATCACCGCGATCGAGATCAAAAGAAGGAAGAAGACGCTGAACCGGTCGTACAGGATCTGCTGACCGATGGCCAACTGCCCGTGGTGGTTCCCGACGTCACTCCACTGCCATGCCGAGGCGATCGCGCCGGCGCCGCCGATGATCACGGTGAGCCCTGGGTAGAGGCCGGGCCAGGATCTCTTGGGAAGGACGGCGGACACCATCAGAAGAACAAGGGCCCCGATCGCAAGGATGAGGACGGGCAGGATCGACCGGTAGGCGATCGGGATGCGCAAGGAGTTGTTCGCCGTGCACAGCGACGAGTATCGAGCGCCGTCGGGATTGATGCACTGTCCGGCTGTCTGGGCCAGCACTCCATGCGCTCCGAAGCCATGCGAAACGAGGCCGATCAGCTGGCCGGTCATTGGCCGTCACCTCCAGCCCGCGACCCCGCCGAGGCGGTCGTACCTGTCCCGGGATCCACGTTCTGGGTGGGCGGGACGAGATAGACCACCTGCGGACGACCCTGCACGGGCACGTGAACCTGGGGTGCCGCGGTCTGTACGTGGTCGAGCAGATGGCCGACGCTGGGATTGACGCGGTCGAGGAACGGTTTCGGGTAGACGCCGAGGAACACGATGCCCGCGAGCAACGGTGCAACCGCGAACAGCTCCCGCCACGACATGTCCGGGACCTTGCGGTTGTCCTCAGACGCCGGCCCGTGGAAAACCCGTTGATAGGCCCAGAACAGGTAGATCGCGCTGGTGATGATCGCCGTAGTGCCGACGACGGCCCACCAGCGGCGCGTTATGAAGGTCCCGACGAGGACGAGGAACTCGCCGACGAAGCCGTTGAGGCCGGGCAGCCCGACCGCGCTGAGCACGACCACCAGGAAGACGGCGGCCAGTATCGGGGCGGACCTCTGGATTCCACCGAGCTCGGTGAACCGGAGGGTGCCCCTGCGCTCCCAGATCATCCCGGCTAGAAGGAAGATGGCGCCGGTGGTGAGACCGTGGTTGACCATCTCGAACACGCCTCCGCTCACGCCCTGCTGGCTGAACCCAAAGATTCCGAGGACGATGAACGCGACATCGACGATCGTGGCGTATGCCACCAGCCGTTTTAGGTCTTTCTGCATGATCGTCACGACCGCGCCGTAGGTGATCCCGACGACGGCAAGGGTGAGCAGGACGGGGGCCATGTCCGCCGCGCCCCGCGGGAGCATGAAGACACCGAATCGAAGCAGCCCGTACGCACCCAGCTTGAAGAGGATGCCGGCGAGGATCATCGATCCCCCGGTGGACGCTTCGGTGTACGCGTCCGGCAGCCAGCTGTAGAACGGGACGAGCGGGATCTTCACCGCGAAGGCCGTAGCGAAACCGGAGAAGATGAGCACCTGGTCGGCGGCGGGCAGTTTCGGGGCCAAACGGGTGAGGGTGATCAGGTCGAAGGTCTGGTGTCCGCCGTTCAGAGGAGCGACCAGGAACACCAATGCAATCATCGAGACGAACATGAAGGCAGAGCCGGCGAAGGTGTATATGAAGAACTTCGTCGCCGCGAAGTTCCGGCGCGGTCCTCCCCATCCGGCGATGAGGAAGTAGGCGGGCAGCAGGCTGAGCTCGAACAGCAGGAAGAAGAGAAACACGTCCATTGACAGGAACGTGCCCATACACACGGCTTCAAGGAGAAGCATCCAGCCCATGTAGGCGCGGTTGTTGGAGCGAACGGTCGGGCCGGCCATGGCGACCGGGAACAGAAGGGCGGTTATCGCGAGCAGGAACAGGGAGATGCCGTCTACTCCGACGCGCCACTCGATCCCGAACGCGCCGATCCACGATTGAGTGCTCAGGTACTGGAAGCCGGCCTCGCCGACGGGAAAATCGACCACCAGGTACGCGACCAGCCCGAGCTCGGCGATGGCGAACGCCATGCCGGCCCTCCGCGCGATGGGCTCCGGCGTGTCCGCAGGAAGCAGCGCACAGAACAGAGCTCCAGCCAAAGGCAGGAAGACGATCACGGTGAGGATCGGGAAGCTCGAACTTGTCATCGGGTCAGCCCCCCACCCTCGCCGCAACATAGGCGAGCACCGCGGCTGCGCCGATGCCGATCCCGAGCGCGTAGTTGCGGACGTAGCCGGTCTGGACCTTTCGCAGCTGGCGTCCGGTACCCGACGTGAGGCGGGCGATGCCATTGACGGTTCCGTTGACCAACCCGGAGTCGACACCGAAGCTGAACCCGTTGGCTACTTCGGTCAGAGGTCCCGAGACGGCAGCGGAAACGCTGTCGTCGATGTACCAGCCGTGACGCAGGACCGCTGGTTCGAGTGCCGGGCGTTCTGCCGTGCGCCACCAGGCGCTGAGCCCCGCGGCCAAGCCGACCAGAGCGGCCGCGGTGGCGGCCGCTCCGATGGCCCACTTGGTGTTCGTAGGGACTTGGAAGGCCGGGGCGATGGTGGTCGGGAAGACCGGAGCGAGCCACTTGGTGAGGAAGTCGAGCCCGCCGAAGGGGGCCTCGATGAGCCATCCGACCACCGAGCCGAACGCCAGAATCACCAGCGGCACGGTCATGACGGGAGGCGCCTCGTGGGGCTGGAAGCCGGCATGCCCGGATGACCCGTATGCCCCGGAAGTCCCGGCCGCTCCGTGGTTTGCCGACTGCTCCGACCAGCGGGCGCGGCCACCGAAGACGAGAACCGCCTGGCGGCTCATGTAATAAGCGGTCAGCGCAGCGGTGACCACGCCGACAGCCCACAGCACCGAGCTCTTGTGCCACGCCGCCGCCAAGACGGCGTCCTTGGACCAGAACCCGTCGAGGGGTGGAATGGCTGCTAGGGCCAGATACCCGATGAGGAACGCCCATTTGGTGATCGGCAGGAACCGCCAAAGTCCGCCCATCCGCTTCATGTCCTGCTCGTCGTGCAACGCGTGGATCACCGCTCCGGCCGACAGGAAGAGCAGCGCCTTGAAGAACGCGTGCATCACTGTGTGGAAGATCCCGGCGGAATAGTCGCCCGATCCCTCCGCGAGGAACATGTAGCCGAGCTGGGAGATCGTCGAGTAGGCGAGAACCCGTTTGATGTCGTCCTGCGCGCAGGCGATCGTTGCCGCAAGGAGCGCTGTGGCAGCGCCAATTCCCGCGACCACCCACTGGGCGGACGAGCTGAAGTGAAATATCGGCGCGCTCCGTGCCACCAGGTACACGCCCGCAGTGACCATGGTTGCCGCGTGGATGAGAGCCGACACCGGGGTGGGACCCTCCATAGCGTCGGGCAACCACATGTACAGGGGGATCTGTGCCGATTTGCCGACCGCGCCAAGAAAAAGCATCAAGGCGAGGCCGGTGGCGGTCGCTCCCGCGAGCGTCGCATGACCGGAGGCGAGAGGTGCCAGCACGCTCGAGTAGTTGAACGACTTGAAGTGCCCGAACATAAGGAACAGGGCGATCATGAAACCGAAGTCGCCAATCCGGTTGGTGACGAACGCCTTCTTCGCTGCGACCGCCGCGACGTTCCGTTCGAACCAGAAACCGACCAAGCCGTACGAGCAGAAGCCGACTCCCTCCCAACCGATGAAACTGAACAGGTAGTTGTCGGCAAGGACCAGGACGATCATCGAGAAGAGGAACAGGTTCATGTAGAAGAAGAACCTGCCGTAGTCGGAGTCACCCTTCATGTAGCCGATCGAATAGAGGGTGATCAGTGTTCCGACCCCGGTGACGAAGAGGCACCACGTGAGCGCCAACGGGTCGAGCTGCAGCGCAAGGTTCACGTGCAGACCACCGACAGGAATCCAGGTGAATATCTGCTTGTAAATCGTGCGGTCTGCAGCAGATCTTCCGAGCATCGTCGCCCACACGACGACGGTTGCCACGAACGATCCCGCGGCCAACAGCGTTGCCAGCCATCCCGATAGAGGATCGCCGATGCGACGCCCACCGAACAGCAAGATGACGGATCCGGCAAGCGGAAGCGCGACGATGGCGTAAGCGGCGTTCACTTAGCGGTCAGCCCTTCAACGAGTGAATGTCGTCAGCGGTCGCCGCAGCGCGGCGCCGGAACATGGCCACGATGATCGCCAGCCCGACCACGACCTCAGCCGCGGCGACAACCAGCACGAAGAAGACCGACGACTGCCCGCCTATGTCGTCGAGGAGACGGGCGTAGGTCACAAACGTCAGGTTCACTGCGTTCAGCATCAACTCGACGCACATGAACATGATCAGCACGCTCCGCCGCAGAAGGAGCCCGGTGGCGCCGATACCGAACAGCACGGCGGCGAGGATCAGGTACCAGGCGCCCGGGACACTCATTCGGCCGGCACCTCCTCTGCGCCAACCTCTCCGCGGTCGGCCTCTTCCACTTCGGAACCTTCGGCATCCCCGGCCCCGGCGTCGGGGCCACCCGAGATCTCGTCCTGCTCGGTCCTCGACATCTCGCCGGCGCTAGGGGCAGCTCGCCGGGACAGAACCACTGCGGCGACCACGGCGATCACCAACAGTGCCGAGGTCATTTCGAAGGGCAGCAGGTAACGGGTGTACAGCGACTGCCCGAGCTTGTCGACATTGTTCCCCGGGCCAGAAAGCGGTCCGGCGAAGCTGTGCAGGCCGCTCGACCAATGGTTGACCCGGGAGAGCACGAGGATCTCGACGAGCGCGACGATCCCGAGCACGAGCGCCAGGGGCCGTTGCGCCGGGGTTCGTTCCGCCCGAGCCGGCTCGCGGCGGTCGACGCCGAGGAACATGATCACGAAGAGGAACAGGATGACTACTGCGCCGGCGTAGACGATTATCTGGACCGCGGCTAGGAAATCTGCGGACTCGTCGACGAACTCGACCGCGACGCCGAACAGGGTGACCACGAGCATCAGCGCGGAATGGACCGGATTCCGCAGCAGTACCACGCCGAACGCACCAGCGAGGATCAAGACTGCGCCGACCGCGAACACGGTCCACGCGGAAGCATGGGCGAGGTGGGCGCCTGACGAGTTGGCGACCAGCGTGGCCGCCGTCAACGTGACTCCCTGCCTCGCCCGGATCCCTTGCGAGGCGCGGCGACACCAACTCCGCGAAGCGCGTTCGCCGCCAGTTCCCTCACCGAGAAGTCGGTCTCGGCGGCAACGTCGGCCCCAGAGGGCTCGCTCTGCCCGCGCTGAGCGGGCCGCGTCCCGTAACCCAGCTCGCCCGACCAGAGAGGCTGGCCCTCCAGGGAGGCGACACCTGCCGGAGCTGTCGCCCGGACCCACGCCGAAGTGTTCCGTTCGTCGCCGTCGACCCAGTGTTCCCAAGGCAGTCTCTGTGGGTTGCCCTCGTCATCGACGAGGAGTTCCGCCTTCGTGTAGATGGCGTCCTCCCGGTTGGAGAACGAGAACTCGAACATCTTCGATTCGGTGATCGCTTCTGTCGGGCAGGCCTCGACGCACATATCGCAGTGGATGCAGCGCAAGAAGTTGATCTCGTAGACGAACCCGTACCGCTCACCCGGGGATACGGGCGAGTCCGGAGGGTTGTCTGCGCCCCGCACATAGATGCAACGGGCCGGGCAAACGCCGGCGCACAGCTCGCAGCCGATGCACTTCTCCATACCGTCCTCGTAGCGGTTGAGTACGTGACGGCCGTGGTAGCGCTCGGGCTTGGGGCGCTTCTCCTCCGGGTACTGGGTGGTGACCCGGGGTTTGAACGGCAGCTTCCCGGTGACGACGAAGCCCTTGAAGAAATCGATGAAGCTCATCGGAGCGACCCCCTCGACGTGCGGTCATCGCGAGCCGTCTCGACCGCGCTGGCGCCATGCCCCACGTCGATGGCTCTCCACAGGAAAGCGATGAACAAGAGGCTCGCCCCGATGGCGATCAAACCCCACTTGCGCTGGGACGCCCACGAACCGCCGGCGTTGATCTGGAACCCGGCGACGATGAGAAGCATCGCCAACGCACCGGGGATGAGCCGCTTCCACCCGAGGTCCATCAGCTGGTCGTACCGGATCCTTGGCAGCGTCGCGCGCACCCACACGTAGACGTAGAGGATGATCAGCAGCTTGATCACGAACCACACCGGGCCTATCGAATGCGAGGCGATTCGAGGCCCGTCCGGCCCGCCGAACCATAGGGTCACGACGATCGCGGAGTTGGTGACCAGAGCCGCGTACTCGGCGAGGTAGAACCACGCGAAGTCGATCGACGAGTACTCGAGGTTGTAACCGCCGGACAGTTCCTCCTCGGCCTCGACGAGATCGAACGGCGGCCGGGTCATTTCGGCGGTGATCGCGATGGAGAAGAGGATGAACGGGATCAGAAGCGTGTGCAGGAAGTTCCAGTGATAGAGAAAGCCTCCGTGCTGCGCCAAGACGATCGAGCTGGTCTGCAGCGCACCCGTCACCACGACTACGGTCGCGGTGGTTAGGCCGAGTACGGCCTCGTAGGACACCAGCTGCGCGCTCGCCCGGACCGACCCAAGCAGCGGATATTTCGAACCGGAAGACCATCCGGCCAGCATGACGCCGTAGACCGCGACCCCCGATGTCATCAACAGGAAAAGGATCCCCCACGGAGGATCGGCGAGCTGAAGCTCGGTGCGGTGATGAGCAATCGTGACGGTGCCCCCGATGGGCACGATGGCAAAGGCGACCATCGCAGGGACGAGCATCAGGTAGGGAGCGATGCGGTACACGAGCTTGTCCGCGCCTCGAGGCGTGAACGCCTCCTTGAAGAGGAGCTTGGTTCCGTCGGCGAGTGATTGGAGCCACCCTTTGGGCCCCGCTCGGTTGGGGCCGTACCGGACGCCGAGGTAAGCGACCGCTTTGCGCTCGTACATGACCATGAAGAGCACCGACAGCAGGACGATTAGGAAGGTGACGACGACCTTCAGCAGCAGTATGAGCCAGACAGCGAGGTTGAGGCCGTTGTCGAACAGCGGGTCATGTCCCATGGTCGCCACCTGCAATGGTTACCTCGGTGTATGGAGCGCTCGAGTCGACGAGGTCACCGGCCCGCCCGCCCGGCAGGTTCCAAGGCAGGAACGCGGTGCCTTCGGGCAGGGACGGGTCGCCCGTCGCGGCCAGCACGACCGAACCCCTCGACGAGGAGACGAGCACGGTTTCGCCGTCAGCGTTGCCTAGATCGGCGAGAACCGACGGGTGCACTCTCAGGCACGGGGCGGGATGAAGCCCCGCGAGCGCGGGAACCGACTGCACCTCGGTCCCACCGTCCCAAAGGGTTCTCCGGGTGACGAGCCGAAGCGCCGGCCGTCCCGCCGACGGACCTTCGTGATCTGCACCCGGAGCGGATGATGTTGTTGAAGGCTCGGGCGCCGCGACGGGAGGAATACCGAGCCGGGACGGCTGCGGCGGCGGGGGCTCCTCCTCTATGGACGCCTGTTCTTTTTCATCTAGTTGTTGACCGGTAAGAACCGGCGACGGAACCTCACCGTTGGGCTCCGGTTCCATCGACACCGCGGCGGAAGCCCGAAGGAGCATCGAGGTGGGCGCGATGTTGTGGAGTTCGGCCGACGCAATCCCCGGGTCGGCCATCGGATCCAGCGTTCGAGGCGGCCGCGGCGGAGGCTCTTCCCCGACGGGAACGACCACGCCGTCGCGCGCCTTCAGGTCCTCGATGAGCTCGTACGCCGCGCCCGCGTGCAGAGGCGAAACCTTGGTGATCTCAGCCCAGACATCCTCCTGGCGGACGAACCCGAGGTCGGTTCCGAGCCGGGCGGCGAGCTCGTTCGCGATCATCCAGTCGGGCCACGCCATTCCTTCCGCAGTGACCAGCTGGCTCAGCCAGGTGATCCGACCTTCGATGTTGGTGAACGTTCCCCGACGCTCCGCCCACGCGGCGGCAGGCAGCACCACGTCGGCGTGCCGTTGGACCGACTCGGTGACGTGGGTGTCGATCGCGACGACGAAACGCGCACCTGAAAGCCCCCGCAGTGCTGCGCCGGCATCGGGAAAGTCCGCGCGCGGGTCCGCACCCACGAGCACGAGCCCGCCGATGCGCCCGTGCTCTGCTGCTTCGAGGATCCCCGCCGTGTCGAGACCGGGGCTGATCGGAAGGACCGTCCTCCAATGGTGCTCGTACCAAGCTCGGGCATCGAGAAGTCCCATCCGGCCGGGTAGCACGCCCGGCGCGAGACCCATGTCGAGCGCTCCGTGAACGTTGCTTCTCCGTAAGGCGGGCAAGAACGCGACACCCTCGATGCCGGCGAGTATTCGCGCGGCGGCGGCGACCTGGTCTGCTCGCTCGGCGAGCGACGGACGCCCCAGGACGACGACGATTCCCGGGCCGCTCGCCGGAGCAGCCCGAAGCAGCTCCTGGGCTCGGGCGATGTGGGCGCGGGCTTGATTGATCTCTTCTGGTGTGATCCCGGCGACAGGACCGGTCACCTCGCCGGTTCCGACTAGCGCCGCGGCCAGTGCCGCGACCTCGCCGGGACGGTACTGCAGGGTCGCGGCCGCGTAAGGCGAAAGACCGGTGCGCGCCGGGGTGAGTTCGACGATCTGGGTCCCTTTGTCGCGAACGGCGTCCCGCAGCCTGAGATAAAGGACCGGCAGTTCGTCCTTGATGTCGGGGGACAGGGTGATCACGAGCGGGGCGCCGGCGGTCTGATCGATGGTCGTCCTGGGCAGCCCGAGGATCGTGGTTGCGGGAAGCCCGTCGCCGAGTTGAGCGTCGACGTTGTCGGTTTCAAGCGCGACCCGGGCAGCCTTCGCCCACACGTAGGCATCTTCGTTGGGCAGGCGCGAGCCGCCGATCACCGCCAAGGACTCACCGCCACCGGCGGCCTTCGCGCTTGCCAGACCATCGGCCGCGACCTGGAGCGCCTCGGCCCACGACGCCTCGACGAGCTGGTCACCTCGGCGGACGAGCGGCACCGACACCCGGTTGGTTGCCCGGGACGACTCGAAAACCCACCGTCCCTTGTCGCACAGCCATCCCCAGTTGACCGGGTCGGAGTCGACGCCGATCATCCGGGTCGCCTCACCGAAGCTCGCTTGAACCGCCACGCGGCAGCCGAACGCGCACGAGGTGCAAGTGCTCTCGACCTGCTCCAGGTCCCACGGGCGCGCCTTGAACCGGTAGGGCTTGGCTGTGAGCGCACCGACCGGGCAGATCTGCACCACGTTGCCGCTGAAGTAGGAGGAGTACGGCTCACCGGGGAATGTCGCCACCTCGGTGAGGTCGCCGCGCTCGGCGAAGTCGATGAGCGGATCGCCGGCGACCTCGTCGGCGAAGCGCACGCAGCGGCCGCACTGGATGCAGCGCTCCCGGTCGAGGTAGACCAGCTCGGAGATCGCAATCGGCTTTTCCCAGTGACGCTTCTCCTCGACGAAGCGGGTCTCGCCGGGACCGTACGCGAGAGTCTGGTCCTGTAGCGGGCACTCTCCGCCCTTGTCGCACACCGGGCAGTCGAGCGGATGGTTGACGAGCAGGAATTCAAGAACGCCCTCTTGGGCCTTTTTGGCCATAGGGCTGGCCGTCCGGATATCCATCCCGTCGGAGACCGTGTTGTAGCAAGCCGGCATCAGGGACGAGCCGCGCGGTCCTTGAACCTCGACCAGGCACATGCGGCACATGCCGACCGGTTTCATGCGCGGGTGGTAGCAGAAGCGCGGGATGTAGATCCCCGCCTCGTCCGCCGCCTGAATGATCAAGCGCCCGGACTTCGTCTCGATCTCGCGGCCGTCGAATTTGACCGTCACGGTCGCCCCGGTCGTGGCGGCCGCCGGCGGGGCGGTTCCGACACCACTTTCGGTAATGGAGGGGCGGGGAACGAGACGCACAGGGACCTCAGACACGCGAGAGCCTCCGAGGCAGCCGGTCCGGCGGGAACGGGCAACGGCCTTCTCTTATGTGCGCCAGATACTCGTCACGGAACATCCGGATGCCGGAGGCGACCGCCGGCGGCATGGATGGACCGAGCACGCAGATGGTCGTTTGGGCGGGGGGCCAGGTCACACCCGGGGAGATGTTGTCGCACACGTCCATCAGGAGATCGATGTCGGACTCCCGGCCCTGGCCTGCCTCGATGCGTTCCAGGATCTTCTCCAACCAGCTCGCGCCCTCCCGGCAAGGAGTGCATTGGCCACACGACTCGCGGTGGAAGAACCGCACTATCCGCCACGCCGCTCGCACCATGCAGGTGGTGTGGTCCATTGGGATGATTGAAGCGGAGCCGGCCATGGAGCCGACCTCGGCTATGGCCTCATTCGACAACGACACGTCCAAGTGCTCCGGGCCGAGCCACGGCGATGAGACGCCACCCGGGATGATCGCTTTCAGATCGTTGTCGTCACGGATCCCGCCGCCGAGGCGGGGATCGTAGATCAAGTCGCGAAAGGTTGCCTTGGCCCACTCGAGCTCGTAGTTGCCCGGGCGTTTCACGTGCCCGGATAGGGAGATCATCTTCGTTCCTTTCGAGCGGCCCTCGCCCAGCGCGGCGAACGCGTCGCCGCCGTGCAGCGCTACCCACGGCAGGTTGGAGACGGTCTCGACGTTGTTGACGATGGTCGGTGCACCGTAAAGACCGAGAGCAGCGGGGAAGTACGGAGGCTTGATCCTCGGATATCCCCGCTTGCCTTCGAGACTCTCGAGCAGCGCCGTCTCCTCCCCGCAGATGTACGCGCCGGCGCCGGGATGCGCGACTACGTCGATCGAGAAGCCGCTGCCGAAGATGTTTCTGCCGACTGCGCCGTAGCCGTACGCCTCGTTAAGCGCGGCCTGTACCCGCTCGAAACCAAGACAAAACTCGCCCCTGACATAAATGAACGCCTGTGTCGCCCCGACCGCGTACGCGCAGATCAACGTTCCCTCGATCAGCTGATGCGGATCGCCCTCGATGAGCGCGTGGTCGTGGAAGGTCGACGGTTCGCTCTCGTCACCGTTGATGGTGAGGTACACCGGCTCGGCCTTGCGGAGCATGCCCCACTTGCGCCCCGCCTCGAAGCCGGCGCCACCGCGCCCGAGGAGGTTGGCGGTGTTGACGTGATCGTGTACCTGCTCGGGTGTCATCTTGAGCGCGGCGCGCAGCCCGTCGTATCCGCCGTCGGCCAGGTACGACTGGAGCGTCCAGGAACGAGGTTTGCGGAGCCGCCGGCTGACGATCGGCGGAACGTCGGTGACTGTCACTGTTGGCCGTCCAGATGTCCGGCGTTCAGGGACGCAACCGCCGGCATCGTCCGGCTCGTCCCGAGCTCGACGTTGGGCTGGGCCTCCCTGGCCGCCGTGTTGCCGGCGCCGGCGGTGACGCGGCGGACCCGGCTGAGCGTCCCGTGCAGTGGTATCTCGTCGTCGAGGCGCCCCGCTCGCAGGTCCTCGATCAGCTGGTCGAAGCTCTCTGGATCGACGTCGCCGAAGAAGCGCCAGTTGACGGTGACGCACGGAGCGTTTCCGCAGAGGGCCAGGCACTCGGCGTCCTCGAGCGTGAACATCCCGTCCTCGGTTGTTCCGCCGGGCGCGACGCCGAGCCGTCCCTCTGCGTGCTCGACCAACCGGTAGGCGCCCTGCAGCATGCAGGCGATGTTCGTGCAGATCGCGACCAGGTACTTCCCGACCGGCTCGAAATGGAACATGTCGTAGAACGTGGCCGTGCCGCGCACCTCCGCGGTGGACAGATCCAGCAGTTCCGCGACGTGGCCCATCCCGTCTTCGGAGAGATGCCCGTCCTGCTCCTGCAGGACATGCAGTATCGGGATCAGAGCAGACCGCGCGTACGGGTAGAGGGAGATCAGCTCCCGGGCGCGTTGCTCATTGTCGGGGGTCAGCCGAGCCACTTCGGACGATCCTTGCCCATAGCAACGCGTCCCGCAAAACCCGGAGGCTGCCCCCGTCCGGGGATGGCGAGACTCACCTGTCGACGTCCCCCAAGATGGGGTCGATGGTGGAGACGATCGCGATGGTGTCGGCGATGAGCGACCCTCGGGCCAGGTGGGGAAGGGCCTGGAGGTTGGCGAAGCTCGCCGCTCGCATGTGCATCCTGTAGGGCCGGGACGTCCCGTCCGAGACGATGTAGCAGCCGCTCTCGCCTCGAGGACTCTCTATCGGCACGTACGCCTCGCCGGCGGGGACCCTGAAGCCCTCGGTGTACAGCTTGAAGTGGTGAATCAACGCCTCCATCGACTCGTCGATGCGGTTGCGCGGAGGCGGCGTCACCTTCTTGTCCTGAGCGCGGAAGTCCCCTTCGGGCATCATGTCGACGATCTGCTCGATGATCCTCACCGACTCCCGGATCTCGTTGAAGCGGATGGCGTAGCGGTCCCAGCAGTCGCCGTTGATCCCCACGATCACGTCGAAGTCGACGTCGTCGTAGGCGAGGTAAGGCTGGTCGCGCCTCAGGTCCCAGGCGACGCCGGTCGACCTCAACAGCGGTCCGGTGAGGCCGAGGCTGATTGCGGTGTCCGCGTCGATCGGGCCGACGCCCTGAAGGCGCTTCTGCAGGATGGGCTGGCCGGTCAACAGGTTGTCGTATTCGTCCATGCGGCGCGGGATCGCTTCGCACAGGGCGAGAACGTCGTCGCGCCATCCGTCCGGCAGGTCGGCGGCAACCCCGCCGGGACGTATGTAGTTGTGGTTCATGCGGAGCCCGGTCACCTTTTCGAAAAAGGCGAGCACCATCTCCCGATCACGCCACCCGTAAACGAGCATGTTGATCGCACCGATGTCGGAACCGTTGGTGGCCATCCACAAGAGGTGCGAGCTGATCCTGTTGAACTCGCACATCAGCATTCGTATCCACGTTGCGCGGGGCGGGATCTCCAAACCCAGCAGCTTCTCCACGCTCAGACAAAAACCGAGCTCGTTGAAGAACGGCGACAGGTAGTCCATCCGGGTGACGTTGGTAGAGCCCTGGTGGTACATGAGCTCTTCAGCCGTCTTCTCCATGCCTGTGTGCAGGTATCCGACGACCGCCTTCGATCTGAGAACCGTCTCGCCGTCGAGCTCGACCATCACCCTAAGCACGCCGTGGGTGGACGGATGCGACGGGCCCAGGTTGAGGATCATGGTCTCGTCCTCGGGGGCCTCGACGTCGATATCCATGCTGTCGAGGTGAATGCCGTCGGGAGTGAGGAGTCCGGATCCTCCTTCCTCGATGCTCATCTCACGCGCGCTCGTCCGCTCCCGCGGCGCCATCTCCTGGGAGCCCTCGTCGGTCTTCGTCTCGAGAAGCTCTGTCAGCTCGTCGTCGCCGGGCTGGACTCGCCCCAGGATCCGGTCGAGGAGGCTCACCTTTCGGGACGTGGACGCAGTGGCGTTGCCACTATCGCCTGCAGTAGCGGTGTCTTCTGAGGTATCGCTCATTTCGGACTCTCTTTGAACTGCACGGGCACGTGACCTACGTCGTAGTCCTTTCGAAGCGGGTGCCCCTCCCAATCCTCGGGCATGAGGATTCGGGAAGGATCCGGGTGGCCGCCGAAACGGATCCCGAACATGTCGTAAGTCTCTCGCTCGTGCGCCTCCACACCCGGCCAGAGGTCGAATAGGGTCGGCACCTCGGGATCGGACGCGGGAACCTGGCACCGGACGCGAATGCGTCTGCGCTTGCGCAGCGACAGCAACTCGACCACCACCTCGAAGCGCTCGGGCGTGATGGACTGGGGCAGCTTCCGGCCGGGGTGGGTGAGGTAGTCGACGCCGGTCACCCCGACGGGCATCTCGTATCCGTCAGCCTTGAGCGCGGTGCACAGGTCCACGTACTGATCGCGGTTGCAGTGGACAACGGTTGCGCCGGCGTGGGTCTGTACCGGACAACCGTTGATCTTCTCGGGGTGATCGATCGTCGCGCTCGACTCGGTCTCGTGGGGCTCCGGCCCCGCCGTCATCGGGGCGTCGGGGTTTGGGGTAGGGGTGTCGCTCACTTCGACGCTCAGCCCGGCAGCCGCACTGGCTGGCGGACCGTGGACGGCTCGAGGTGAATCCCCGCTCCCTTCCCGGTCGACACCCTGCGCGTGATCTCACCCGTCCTGATCTTCTGGTGAAGGGTCAGGATGGAGTGAATCAGCGTTTCGGGACCAGGCGGACACCCCGGCGCGTAAACGTCAACTGGGACGATCTGGTCGACGCCTTGCACGAGCGCGTAGTTGTTGAACATCCCGCCGGTGCTGGCGCAAACGCCCATGGATATGACCCACTTGGGCTCCACCATCTGGTCGTAAACCTGCCTGAGCACGGGTGCCATCTTCTGGCTGAGCCGACCTGCGACGATCATGACATCCGCCTGGCGGGGAGAAGCTCGGAAGACCTCCATCCCGAAGCGGGCGAGGTCGAAGTTGGCGGCGCCGGCGGCCATCATTTCCATCGCGCAGCAGGCGAGACCGAAGTTCGCGCCCCACGAGCTCGACGCTCGTGCCCACTTGACGAACCCCTCGAGGGTGCCGGTCAAGAAGTTGTGCTGGAGGTTCTCAAGGCCCATCAGCTGACTCTCCGTGCGGTGACGGTCGTTTACCCCCGCAAGCTACGACGACGAAGCGGGTCAACGCCAACCGCCGACGGAGTGGGGGCCAGACTTTTCTTTGCTTGCCTTCCCGGCTCGTCAGGCTCTCTGGGATTCCCGGTCGGAACGTCGCTCGCCCGAACCGGGCCCGCCTTCGCCTTCGAGCGGGCGGGGTGAGGGGCCCTGATAGAGCTCCGACGGCCTGGGCACCCGTCTGACCGTCGCCGTCGGGCTGCGCAGCAGCTCCACCGGGGCACGGCCGCCTCGGCGGGTCCTCGGTCCCCAGTCGAGAGCGCCGTTTGAGACCAGGTATCCGAACGCGATGAACACGACGACCACGAACGCCGCCATCTCCCCTAGACCGAATGTCCAAAGCTGGTGGTACCTGGTGGCCCACGGATAGAGGAAGATCACCTCGATATCGAAGATGATGAAGATCATCGCCACCAGGTAGAAGCGCACCGGGAACCGGGCGGCAGGCAGGAACCGGGGTGCGATGCCGGACTCGTACGGCCCTTCCTTCGCTCCGGTCGGCCGCTTAGGACCGAGCATCCGGGACCCTGCCACTGAGCCGCCGGCGAACAGCCCGATGAGCGCCAGCAGCAGGATGATCGGCAGGTACAGCTGCATCGCCGGCGATGTTAGTAGTACCACCGGCTGCACCATTCACGGCCGGGCGTGGGGTTGGGGTCCCCACGCTCGGGAGGAGTCTGGGTTGGGTCCCAGACGGGCCTGTGTCTGAGACGCGCCTAGTACATTGCATGTATGGAAGCCACCGGCACTGGCCGTTCCGCGCGCCCGGAGGCCCACCATTGCGACGTCCTCGTGATCGGCGGCGGGCCGTCCGGATCTGCGTGCGCGTACTGGCTGGCCAGCGAGGGGCACGAGGTCGTGCTGGTGGAGCGGAAGCAGTATCCCCGGGAGAAGACGTGCGGCGACGGTCTCACCCCCCGCTCGGTGAAACAGCTGGAGGACATGGGCCTGTCCGAGGAGTTGGCCGGCACGGGCCATCGTTTCTCGGGTCTGCGCTCGCACGGGTTCGGGCGCACGCTGGAGCTGGAGTGGCCGGATCATCCGACCCTCCCGTCGTACGGGTACGTGATCACCCGGAAGGACCTCGACGCGCTTGTTGCCGAACGAGCGGCGAAGGCGGGCGCTACGGTCTGGGACGGGACCGAGGCCCTGCACCCGGTGGTCGAGGGAGGGCTGGTGCGCGGGGCGTACGTGAAGCAGAAGAACGCGCCCGACGGTCACTCGAACAACGGTTCAACCGGCACGACGCTCGAGGTCCGCGCCCGGTACACGGTGGTCGCCGACGGTGCCAACTCCAGGTTCGGGCGTTCGCTCGGGACGAGCCGCGACCGCGGCTACCCGCTGGGCATGGCCATCCGCGGGTACTGGTACTCGCCGCGCCATGACGAGCCGTGGATCGACAGCTGGCTCGACATCCGCGACGCGAACGGCAACGTGCTACCGGGCTACGGGTGGATATTCCCGGTTGGCGACGGACGGATCAACGTGGGAATCGGCCTGCTCTCCACGTTCAATCAGTGGAAGGCGGTCAACACCACCCACCTGCTTCAGAGCTTCTGCGAGTACGCGCCCTCGTCGTGGGGGATCCGGCCGGAAACCGCTTGCGGCGTGCCAACAGGCGGCCGGCTTCCAATGGGCATGTCGGTCGGTCCACACACCGGGCCCACCTGGCTCGTGATTGGCGACGCCGGCGGGACCATCAACCCGTTCAACGGTGAGGGGATTGCTTACGCGTACGAATCGGGTCGTTATGCGGCTGACGCGGTCCACATGGCTATCTCCTCGGGCGACGGGTTGGCGCTCCACACCTACGAGGAGCGCCTGCAGGCCGAGTTCGCGCTGTACTACAAGGTGGCTCGAGCGTTCGTGAAGGTGATCGGAAGGCCGGAGCTCATGCGCGCGCTGGTTACGACGGGCATGCGCAGCCGGACGCTGATGGAGTGGGCGCTCCGGATCATGGCCAACCTGCTCCGGCCTGACGAGATGGGACCGGCCGAGGCGGCTTACAAAGCGCTTGCGACCCTCGCTCGCGTCATTCCCGGATAGCCGCGGCAACCTCGCCGAAGGCCTCGACCGTGCGGGCAAGATCCGCTTCGCTGTGGGCGAGGCTCGGGAAAAAGACCTCGTATGCACCTGGCGCAATCGCCACTCCGCGTTCGAGCAGGCCGTGCATGAGCGCGGGGTACCGGCCGGTTGATGCCGAGGTCTTGGAACCTTCGTAATCGACGACCGGGTGCCTGGCGAAAAACACCCCGATCAGTGGCCCGGCGACAGGGACCTGGACGTCCGGCCCGACAACGTCCGAGAGCCCGACCGCAAAACGACCGACCGTCGCCGACAATTGGGCGTAACTCGAGTGGTCGAGCTCGGAAAGCACGGCCAGCCCGGCCGCAGTGGCGAGAGGATTGCCCGACAACGTCCCCGCCTGGTACACGTCGCCCGCCGGCGCGAGATGCTCCATCAGGTCGCGGCGCCCCCCGAAGGCCGCCAGGGGCAAGCCGCCGCCGATCACCTTCCCGAAGCACCACAGGTCGGGCTGGACGCCGAAGACCTCGGCGGCCCCTCCGTAAGCCAGGCGGAAACCGGTGATCACCTCGTCGAAGATCAGCAACGCGCCGGCCCGGTCGCAGGCCTCACGGAGACCTTCGAGAAAGCCGGGTGCCGGCGGCACCAGACCCATGTTGGCGGCGACGGGCTCGACGATCACGCACGCAACGTCGGCGCCGATTTCGGGAACCGCGTTGTAGGGAGTGACGACCGTGTCGGCGACAGCAGCCGCCGGAACTCCCGCCGACGCCGGAAGCCCGAGAGTTGCGACACCGCTCCCGCCTCCAGCCAGTAGGCCGTCGCTGTGGCCGTGATAGCAGCCGGCGAAGAGAACGATCCGGTCCCTGCCGGTCACCCCCCGCGCAAGCCGCACGGCCGACATGGTCGCCTCTGTACCGCTGCTGACCAGACGGACCTGCTCGCACCCCTCGACCCGCCTGCAGATCTCCTCGGCGAGGAGCACCTCTCGCTCGGTCGGCGCGCCGAACGACGTGCCTTCGGCCGCCGCCCGCTTAACCGCATCGATCACCTTGGGATGGGCGTGACCCAGAATCGACGCGCCATACGACTGGACGTAATCGAGATAACGGGTTCCCTCGACGTCCCATACATAAGCGCCTTCGCCACGGACGACGAAGTAGGGATCACCCCCGACGGATCGGAAAGCCCTCACTGGCGAGTTCACCCCGCCAGGGATGACCCGCAGCGCGCGCTCGAAGAGCGCGTCGTTGGTCCTTTTATCCATGGAGCATTTCAGCCAGCTCACCGGCGAGGTAAGTCAGGATCATGTCGGCCCCGGCGCGCTTTATGGCGATCGTGTGCTCCAGCGCGACCGCTGGTCCATCGATCCAACCGCGCTCGGCTGCCGCCTTGATCATGGCGTACTCGCCGCTCACGTGGTAGGCGGCCAAAGGCACGTCGAACTTGCGGCGGACCGCCGAGATCACGTCGAGGTAGGCGAGAGCGGGCTTGACCATGACCATGTCGGCACCCTCGTCCACGTCGAGCTCCACTTCGCGCAGCGCTTCGCGGACATTGCGGTGATCCTGCTGGTACGACTTGCGGTCGCCTCCCCCCTCAATCTTCACGTCCACCGCGTCGCGGAAAGGCCCGTACAGAGCGGACGCGTACTTGGCCGCGTACGCGAGAATCGCCACTTCGGTGAAACCCGATCGGTCCAACGCCTGCCGTATGGCCCCCACCTGCCCGTCCATCATTCCCGACGGGGCAACCACCTGTGCGCCGGCGCCGGCTTGAGCAATCGCGGTTAGGGCGTAACGCTCCAGGGTGAGGTCGTTGTCGACCTGACCGCGCGCGTCGAGGATCCCGCAGTGCCCGTGATCGGTGTACTCGTCGAGGCACAGGTCGGCGATGAGCACAGTCGAATCGCCGAGTTCTTCGGCTAACCGTCGAAGCGCGACCTGGACGATTCCGTCGGAGTCGGACGCTCCGCTCCCGACCGGATCCTTTTGCGCCGGCACGCCGAACAGCACGAGCGCCGGGATGCCGAGCCCGGCAAGCCGGCGGCCCTCCTTGACGAGTGACTCGACTGTGTGCTGCACCACCCCCGGAAGCGATGGGATCGGCTGCGGCTGGTCGATGCCTTCACGCACGAACAGCGGCGCGATCAGATCCGCCGGGGTCAGTGTGGTCTCGGCGACGAGGTCCCTGATCCCGGTCGTGCGACGGAGACGGCGCAACCTGGTCGCGGGGTAGGCCATGAGACAAAGGTACCGTCGCGCACTGAGGAACCTCTAGGAGGGAGACTGCTATGGCACGGCACTACCGCCGCCCCGGCTGGTTTACCAAGCACGTGTTCAACCAGCTCGTCGCCGGCATGACCGCTGCGGGCCTCAGCGTGAGAGGGTCCCGTGTGCTCGAAGTGAGGGGCCGAAAGAGCGGGCAGCCAAGGCGCACCCCGGTCAATCTTCTCGAGCATCTAGGCGAGCTCTACCTGGTCGCCCCGCGGGGTGAGACCGAGTGGGTGCGCAACGTGCGAGCGGCGGACGGGCGGCTCACTTTGATCCTCGGCAGGCGCCGGCAGGACATGATCGCGACCGAGGTTGACGACTCGGAGAAGGTTCCACTCCTGCGGGAGTACCTCCGCAAGTGGAAGGCGGAAACCGGCGTGTTCTTCGACGGCGTCGGACCCGATTCGTCAGACTCCGAGATCGCGGCCATCGCCGGCCGGCACCCCGCCTTCCGTCTGGCGCATCTCACAGCGGAACAACCCGCTTAACTCGGACCCCCTCCGCGCCGTAGAAGGTGATCCGAGGTCCGCTGTAACGGCCTTCATGTCAGGCCGTTCTTAAAATTGATGTCGCCGTCAATATGGGCCTTCAGAGTGCATATACTCGTCCCGGCGCCACATCCTCGAACGAACAGGCGCGCCGCCCGCCCGCCATCAGGAAACCCAAGGGGGGAACCCGAGATGAGCACCACCGAAGCGGAGGTCTACTACGACCCCTACGACTTCGACATCGACACGGACCCGTATCCGGTATGGAAGCGCCTCCGGGACGAGCGCCCCCTTTATTACAACGAGCGTTACGACTTCTTCGCACTGAGCCGGTTCGAAGATGTCGAACGATCCCTCGTCGATTGGAAGTCCTATATATCCGGGCGCGGGACCGTGCTCGAGATCATCAAGAGCGGCCTGGAGATGCCGCCTGGGAGCATCATCTTCGAAGACCCGCCCACTCACGATCTTCATCGGGGCATCCTCTCGCGGGTCTTCACACCCCGGCGGGTCAGCGCCATCGAACCGAAGATGCGGGAGTTCTGCGCCAGGAGTCTCGATCCCCTCGTGGGCGCGGGCGGGTTCGACTTCATCAAGGATCTCGGGGCTCAGATGCCGATGCGAACAATCGGGATGCTGCTCGGCATACCCGAACAGGATCAGGAGGCGATCAGGGACCGCATCGACGAAGGGCTCCGCCTCAAGGAATCGTCAATGCCGGACTCGCAATTCCAGACGATTGACGCGTCCAGGGAGTTCGAGGATTACATCGACTGGCGAGCAGAGCACCCGTCCGACGACCTCATGACCGAGTTGCTGCTGGCCGAGTTCGAGGACGAGACCGGCACCACCCGAAGACTGACTCGCACCGAGGTGCTCAACTACGTGAATCTCGTTGCCGCCGCCGGAAACGAGACGACAACCAGGCTCATCGGATGGACAGGAAAGCTCCTGGCCGAGAATCCCGACCAACGCGCCGAGATCCTCGAGGACCGGACTCTCATTCCCAATGCGATCGAGGAGATTCTCCGGGTCGAACCGCCGTCCCCTGTCCAGGCGCGCTACGTGGCCCAGGACGTCGAGCATCACGGTCAGACCCTGCCAGCCGGGAGCATCATGCTCCTTCTGAACGCTTCGGCCAACCGGGACGAGCGCAGATTCACCGATCCCGACCGCCTCGACATCCATCGCAAGATCGGGCATCACCTGAGCTTCGGGTACGGCATCCACTTTTGCCTCGGGGCAGCACTCGCCCGGCTGGAAGGACGGATAGCCCTAGACGAGGTGCTCAACCGGTTCCCCACCTGGCGCGTCGACTGGGACAACGCAGTTCAGGCCCGCACTTCGACAGTCCGCGGATGGGAACGGCTCCCCGTCCTCGTCGACTGACCGGCTGGGCTGTCAGAAATGCCTGACGCGCCGAAGGGAACGGACTCGGAACCGATACGGGCAGTCGTCGTCGGAGCCTCGAGCGGCCTCGGCCGTTGCATTGGTACAGGGCTCGGGCGGCGCGGCGCTCGAGTCGCGCTGCTCGCCAGGCGGGTGGACCGGCTGACCGCAGCGGCAGGCGAGGCCGGGCCGGAAGCGTTAGCCATCCAGTGCGACGTCACCGAGGAGAAATCGTGCCGTGACGCGATCGAAGAGGCCGCAGAAAAACTTGGGGGGATCGACGCGCTCGTCTACACGCCGGCTATCGGCCCGTTGAGCCGGATCGAGAACGTCAACTCGGAGACCTGGTCCCGGGTTTTCGCGACCAACGTCACGGGAGCTTCGATGGTGACGGGGGCGGCATTGCCCTATTTGTTGTCCTCCCGAGGCAGAGCCGTGTTCCTGTCCTCGATCAGCGCGACATACACCGCGCCGTGGCCCGGTCTGGGTGCGTACATAGTCAGCAAGGCGGCTCTGGAGAAGCTGATCGACGTTTGGCGCACGGAGCATCCCGGCGTAGGTTTCACCCGTATCGTCGTCGGGAACTGCGTTGGCGGCCAGGGTGACTCGGCGACGGGCTTCGCCGACGAATGGGATTGGGATCTCGCCGCGGAGCTGGGCGCGCATTGGACCTCCCGCGGATACATAACCGACAACTTCGTCGACGTCGAGGACCTGGTCGGCGTCGTCGACTCGGTGATCCGTGCGGGGCCGACTGCCAGCATTCCGTACATCGTGGTGACCCAGCCCGGCTTGTAGCCGGTCAGGAAGACGCGGTGACGGCTGCTCCCAGATAGTTGACCAGCAGCTCTCCTCCAGCTGATTCGGCCGGCCCCGCCCACGCGACCGCACCTCGTTGCAGCAAGAGACACTCATCGGCGAAGGCAAGAGCGCGATGGACGTACTGCTCGATCATGATCACTGTCACACCGGCCTCCTTTGCTTTAGCGAGACCTTCGAAAACGACATCGACGAGCATCGGCGCAAGCCCAAGGGACATCTCATCGGCGATGATCAGCCTCGGAGAAGTCGACAGCGCGCGTGCCAGCGAAAGCATCTGCTGCTCTCCACCCGACAGCGAGGAAGCGATCTGACGGCGACGCCCTGCCAGCGCGGGGAAGAATTCCAGCGCAGATTCAACTGCACTCACTCGTGATTGGCGACCAGGTAGACACGCCGCGGCCATCTTCAGGTTGTCGAGAACCGACAGGCTCCGGAACACGCCTCGTCCCTCGGGCAGGTAGACGATTCCGGCGCGGCGGATCCGGTCACAGGACCACCCGTCAATTCGCTCCCCTTGGAGAAAGACCCGGCCACGCGACGCCGGAACCAGGCCGGACAGCGCACGGGCGAGGCTGCTCTTGCCGGCGCCGTTGGCGCCCAGAACGGCCAGCGCCTTGCCGCTTCCGAGGGTGAAGGAGACTCCTAAGAGGGCAAGCGCGTCTCCATAACGAAGTTCTAGGTCCTCGACTGTTATCTCCGCTGACGATTCAGAGACGAACGCTCTCGAGTCCACACGATCCAGAACAGGAGCAGCGTCCAGAGCCGGCTCCGGCGCCGGCCCCGGCGACAAATCGGGGGTCTGTACGCGCCCAATGTTCGTGGGTTCAACGGTTCTCGCCGAGATCTCTTCTCCCAGATATGCGGCGCGCACGGCCGGATTCGAGCGAACTTCGCCCGGCGTCCCGCACGCGATCAGCGATCCGAAGTCCAGGACGTAGAGGGTGCGGCACAGACGCATCACCAGTTCGACGTCATGCTCGACGAGCAATACGGATATCTGCCGCTTCTCCGAAACCCGGTGCAGCGTCGCCTCGAACTGTTCCGTCTCCCCGGTATCCATTCCGGAGGAGGGTTCGTCCAGAAGAAGGACCGAGGGGCTGGTGGCAAGGGCTCGGCCGAGTTCGACAAGGCGAGCTTGTCCGAGCGGAAGGCCTAAGGCCGGTCGGTCGGCAACCGACTCCAGGCCCAAAAGCCCTATCAGATCGCCCACGCTTTGGGTCTCGTCGGAATCGGAGCCGCGGAGGCTACCCATGGTGAAAAGGTCCGACCAGATCCGGCGCTTCTCGTAGCGAACGCGGTGTGCGAGCACCAGGTGCTCCTTGACGGTAAGTCCGGCGAAGATCTCGGGATGCTGGAAGGTCCGGGCCAATCCGAGCGACGCTCGCGTCTGGGGAGACTCGTCGGTGATGTCCCGGCCGTGCATCTTGACCCGGCCCGACGATGGGCGAAGCAGCCCTGACATGACCCCGAAGAGCGTGCTCTTACCAGCCCCGTTGGGTCCGACGAGACCCACGATCGTTGCCGGCGGGACCCGCAGGTCGACATCTCTGACAGCCATGAGACCTCCGAAGCGGACCGACACTCCGATGCTCTCGAGGCTTGCCGCGCCACCCTCGCGTTCCATCAGATCCGCTCCCCCGCTGGCTCTTCCCGGCCCTGCGCTATCGGTCACTTGACCACCTCGGCGGTCGTGACATCGGTCGAGATCGACGAGACCGAGCCGATTGAGGTAGCTCCTCCCGCTCCGGCTAGCGGACCGATCGGACGGCCGGGTTGGCCCCACTTCGAGGCCACAATTGCGATCAGCTCCCGGAGCTGCCTGCCGGTCTGTGCGACCACACCTTCGGGTCTGCGCGCGACTCCAATGGCACCGAGGCCGAACAGGATCGCCGGCACTTCCCCCCAGCGTGCCGGAACGTAGGTCTGGAAGACTCCCGGGAGAACGGCGAAAGTCACTCCGGCGATCGCGGCGCCAGCTATAGAGCGAACGCCCATCGTCACGACCACCGCCAACCAGACCAACCCCTCGAAAGTCGAATACGACTGCGGTTGTGCCACGCCGGCATCGAGCGCGAGAAAGCCACCGCCGATAGCTGCGACGAACGCGCCTAGAGCTCCAACGATGACTTTCACTTGAATCACGCTGAGACCGAGCGTTTTCGACGCGGCTTCGCTGTCGCGAACGGCTCGCAGTGCCATACCGCTCGTCGAGCGACGGAGGTTCAACGTCAGAACCGCGATTACTGCGAAAACTGCGAACGCCAGGTAAGCGAACTTCAGGTCGCTCTGCGCGAACGCAGGTCGGCTGATCGGAACACCCACGCCGCCTTTGAGGAAGTTGCTGCGCGTGAAGACGAGCGTCTCGACAAGCAAACCGAATGTGAGGGTGACCAGCGCGACGTACAGGTCGCCGAGCCGGATCGTCAACAGGCCGATGATCGCTCCTGCGGCCGCCGCGATCACACCACCCATGACGATCGCGAGAAGCACCGGCACGTGCCAATCGGTTACGAACTGTCCGGCTGCGAGAGCCCCGGCGCCCGCGAAGATGATCTGAGAAAGCCAGAGCATCCCGCCCTCCCCGGTGACCACCGTGAAGGTAAGGAAGGTGAGCGCGTAACACATCCCGATCGCAATCAGGCCCAGCCAGTAGGGGGATCCATGGAAGATGAGGGGAAGCAACGCGACCACCCCGATTGGGACGAGACCCAGAAGCGCTCCTGCTCCCCTCGCCGCGAGCTGGCGAGCCGCAGCACAGTCGGATCCGTCGCTCGCCGGGCGAATCGCGCGATCCAGCGGCCCACCGGGTTCAGATTCCTCGCGAAGCGATCCCGACCTGATCAGGTAGATGATCAGGAAGACCAGGATGAACGCGAACGGAATGCTCGGGATGAGGGCCGCGGTAAACGAGCTGTTCGGAGGAAGGTACTTCTGGATTACATCCGTGACGACACCCATGGCGAAGGAGATCGCCACAGCTCCCGCGAGTGAACGAAGGCGGGCGGCAACGACCGCAGCGAAGGCCGCTGCCATCAGGGTCGTCATCCCAGTAGGCGTCAGCCCGTTCGCGGGGGCGACGAGGATCCCCGCGATCCCCGCAAGAGTCGTGCTGGCGGCCCAGACCCCTAAAGACACCCGGCCCGGGTTCGTTCCGGACAGCGACGCCATCGCTTCGGAGTCGACCATCGCACGAACTTTCAAGCCGACATCGGTGAATCGAAGCAAGGCAGTCCCGGCCAGGAGGATGAAAAGGACAAACCCGAAAATGATGAATTGGTCGGTGGTTACCGTGGTTCCAAGCAGATGGAACGGCTTGTCCTTGAGAGACGCCAAGCCGGGAGCCGACACGATCGCTTGGTTCCCGAAGATGAGGTCGGCGACAGCTGGAAGAGCAACCGACAAGCCGATGGTCGCGACGAGCTTGATCAAGGTCGACTTGCCGCGAAGGAACCGGAACAGGGCTGCGTAGAGGACGACTCCGACGAGCGGCGCAAAGACCAGAATCGAGACCAAACCCGCTGTGTTAGTGCCCCATCCTTGCTGTGAGTTCAACCAGTAGTAGAAACGCGCCACGAGGTAGGCCGTCGACCCGAAGGCGAAATTGAGTACGCCGGCGGAGACGAATGTGATGACCAGTCCGGACGACGCGATGGCGTAAATGGATCCGAGGGCCAGTCCAGCTATGACGTATTGCAGCATCGATTGTTCCTCCGCCCGACGAATCTATTTGGGTGAGAAACGCAAAGCACCGTCAAGCCGGATGTTCTCTCCGTTCAAGTACGGGTTTCGTGCGATTGATTCGACGAGGAGGGCGAACTCCTCTGGCCGTCCCATCCGCTTCGGGAAGACGATCGAACTGACGAGGTTGTCCTTGACCTTGTCAGGCACGCCGAGCATCAGGGGTGTTCCCATGGTCCCGGGCGCAATCGCGCACACCCGGACCCCGATCGGCGCGAGGTCCCTTGCCATCGGGAGTGTCATGCCCAATATGGCCGCTTTGGCGGAGGCATACGCCAGTTGCCCGGTTTGTCCCTCCATCCCTGCAATCGACGCGGTGTTGACGAGGACGCCTCGCTGGCCGTCCTCGTCCGGTTCGTTCGATGCCATTGCGGCCGCAGCGAGACGGCACACGTTGAAAGTCCCCAACGCATTCATGTCCATCGTCTTGATGAACGAGTCCTTGTCATGAGGCGTACCTTCTCGGCCAACGGTTCGCCCGCCGCCGACCCCGCCCCCTGCCACGTTCGCCACCAGAGCCAGAGGTGATGCCGCATACGCGGCTTCGATCGCTGAGTCGACGGCCCCGTCGTCGTTTGTGTCGCCCGACACCGCCACGGCGCCTCGACCGCACTCGTTCGCGATCTCGTTCGCGCGATCCTTGTCCCGGTCGAAGACGACGACGTGCATGCCGGCGCCGGCGAGCTTGCGGACCACCGCCGATCCGAGCCCGCCGGCCCCTCCGGTGACGACGGCAGAACGTCCTTCCAAGTTCACGGCTTCCACCTTTCGATCGCACCCGGTCGCCTCGCTCGCACCGGTTCACCCGGTGCGCGTCCCTCCGTGCAGGCGGACCGACGGTACTCAACTTTGACGGCGACGTCAATATTGATTACGCTCCGCCAACGGTGTTACTCCACCTCACCGACGAGCAGGAATTCGTACGCGACACGACGTCGAAATTCCTCGGTAATGAAGCACCGGTCAGCGACGTGCGGAAGCTTCGTGACAATCCCGACGGCTTCGACCGCAGCTACTGGCGTCGGGGCGCGGAGCTGGGGTGGACGTCTTTTCTCGTCAGGCCCAATGCCGGCGGGGGATCGGTTAGCGGTCGGGGACTGATCGACCTCACGCTGATCGCCCACGAGTTCGGACGAAATGCCGCGCCTGGCCCGCTCTTGCCCACCAATCTCGTGGCCGCTGCACTCGGCTGGTCCGCAACAGAATCGAACGCCGCAGAGTCGAACGCCACAGAGATTTTGCCGGGACTCCTCGACGGAACCGAGATCGCCACCTGGTGCTACGAGGAGCACCCCGGCCGGCGACTGGCCGACATCGAGCTGGAAGTCAACGTCGACGGGCAAGAGGTGGTCATCAACGGTTCCAAGCGACCGGTCGAAGCAGCGGGGCAGGCCAGCCATCTGCTCGTCACCGGACGGACCGGACCCGGCCTCACTCAGGTCATAGTTCCGGCCGGCGCACCCGGCGTGACGATCACGCCGATGGACTCCGTGGACCTCACCCGACGCTTCTACATGGTCAAGTTCGCGAATGTGCGGCTCCCGTTTAAGTCGGTCCTCGGAGGACCGGGAGAAGCCGGCCCTCAGGTCGAACGGCTCGTACGTCACGCGCTAGTCCTGCAGTGCGCCGAGTCGGTCGGGGCCATGGAGCGGGGCTTCGAGATGACCGTCGAGTGGGGATTCGACAGGTACTCCTTCGGTCGGCCGCTCGCCTCCTACCAGGCTCTGAAGCACCGATTCGCCGACATGAAATCGTGGCTGGAAGCTGGGCACGCCATCAGCGACGCCGCAGCAGACGCCGTCGAATCCGACTCCGACGACGCCGCGGAGCTGGCGAGCGCCGCCAAAGCATTCGTGGGGCACTACGGCGGCGAGGTATTGCAGGACTGCGTTCAGATCCACGGCGGTATCGGCGTCACCTTCGAGCACGACTTGCACCTGTTCCTGCGAAGGCTCACGGTGAACCGCATGGTCTACGGGACGCCGGCAGAGCACCGGCAGCGGCTCGCCGACTTGGCATTCCCGGAGGGAGCGCTGTGACGGTCGACGGCATCGAAGACGTCGAATCGTTCCGCCGCCGGGCGAGGAATTGGATAAGCACGAACCTCGAACCGCGTTCGAACCGTCCGCAGGCTCGGCTCGGCATCGTCCAGAACGAGGACGACGACCTCGCCGCCATCGCTCGGGAACGTGACATCCAGCGACAGCTATTCGAAGCAGGCCTAGCGGGTGTCTGCGTGTCTCCCGAGTATGGGGGTCAGGGTTTGACCCGAGCCCACCAGCAAGCTCTCAACGAAGAACTCTGCGGCTACGAATACCCGTCCCGCATCCAGGTTCCAACGTTCTCACCCTGCGCGTCCGTTCTCCTCGAGTTCGGTACCGACGCTCAGAAGCGAGCCCACCTCCCCGCGATTCTCCGGGGCGAGGAGCTCTGGATGCAGCTCCTTTCCGAGCCTAGCGGCGGCTCCGACGTCGCGGCCGCGCTCACGACGGCTGTCCGGGACGGTGACGAGTGGGTTCTCAACGGGTCGAAGATCTGGACGACCGGTGCGTGGTGGTCGGACTGGGGACTTTGCCTCGCGCGAACCAATTGGGACGTCCCCAAACACCGCGGCCTAACCGTCTTCATACTCCCCCTCCACCAGCCCGGGATCGAGATCCATCGGATCGAGATGCTCAACGGTGACAAAGAGTTCTGCCAGGAATTCCTCACCGACGTTCGCGTTCCTGACAGCGACAGGATCGGGGAGGTCGACGAGGGGTGGACGGTCGGCGTCCGCTGGATGTTCCACGAGCGAATGCTGTACAACTCTCCCCTGGTGACCAGGCCTCCCGACTCCGGTCAGGGAGGCGGCGTGATGAGACCCGTCGCACAGGTTGCGCGCGACAGCGGTCTATCTGAGGACCGACTGGTCCGCGACCTCGTCGGCGAGGCGCGCATGCTGGAGATCGTAGAGAGCCGGCTCCTGGAAAGGATCTCGGCGGGTATTCGTTCAGGCACCATGTCGGACCAGTCGTCGGCGATCGGCCGGCTCTTCCACGGAGTCGCGGCCGCACGCACGCGCACGATTTCCTGCGAGGTGGCCGGATCCGCCGGCGCGGCGTGGACGAATGACGACGGCGAGGCTGCGGGCGCGGGAATCGAGTTCGTCATGCGCCAAGCCTCGTGCATCGGGGGAGGTACGACCGAGATGGCGCGCAACGTGATCAGCGAGCGCGTGCTCGGCATGCCAAGGGAACGGACACCTGACCGGGACACCCCGTTCCGGGATGTGCCGCGCAGCGCTTCCGCGGGGTCGCGGCGTGACAACTAGCTCTGAAGGTTCGAGGGGTCGTCGCTTGACACGACCCCGAGTCGGCAAGGAGGCCAAATGACACTGTTCGATGCGTTCCGGTACAGCGGCAAGCGCGCGCTCGTCGTCGGGGGAGCCACCGGCATGGGGGCTGCAGTAGCGGAGCTCGCACTTGACGCCGGAGCCGAGGTCGTGGTGATGGACATCGCCGACAGCTCGCTCGACGGCGCCAAGTTCATTCGCGTGAACCTGGCCGATGCGGCCTCGATCGACGCTGCAGTCGACGAGTGCGGAGGGCCCGTGGACGCGCTCTTTTCGTGCGCGGGCGTTGCCGACGGCACCCCCGGGATCGAGAAGATCAACTTCATAGGCCACCGTCACCTGATCGATCGGCTCCTGGCAACCGACGCGATGCCGAAGGGATCGGCGATCGGGTTCATCTCCTCGGCGGCGGGCCTCGGATGGGAAGCAAGCCTCGCCGAGTTGAACGATTACCTGGACACGCCCGATTTTGAGTCGGCGACGAAATGGATCGAAACCAACGGGCATGCCGATTACATGTGGAGCAAGCAGGCCATCTGCGCCTACGTCGCCCGTCAGGCCTACCCGTTCTTGAAGCGAGGAATCCGGATCAACGCGATCTGCCCCGGACCGACGGACACCCCTCTGGCCCAGGCGAACAAGGAGCTGTGGCTCGGCTTTGGCGCGGACTACCGCGGCGATATCGGGATCGGAGCTTCGACCCCGGTGCAGCAGGCCTATCCGTTGGTCTTCCTGTGCAGCGATGCTGCGGTCGCCCTCAACGGGATAACCCTGATAAGCGACGCCGGGTACATAAGCTCAGGCATCACCGGGTCCTACCCGGCTGCGACCGACATCGCCCGATTCCTGACCGGGAAGATGTAAGCCCAGGAGTCCTTGGTTGTCGAATTCTGAGCCAATCGGCACCGACAAGCCGAACGGACCTCGCTCGCGCAAGGGCGCCAATACGAGGGCTCGCCTGGTCGCGGCTGCCAAGGAGGTGTTTGAGGAAAGCGGATTCTTGAACGCTCGCGTCTCTGACATTGCCGAACACGCCGGGCTGTCCCACGGCTCCTTCTACCACTACTTCGAGTCGAAAGACGAGGTGTTCCGGGAGGTCGCCGAATCGGTGGAGAATCAGCTCAGCGCTCCTTTGGGCGACGTCATCCTCGACCCAAGCTCTGGCGCGTCTCCACAGGAGCGGATACGAGAGGCAGTCCGTCGCCACATGGAGAGCTACCGCGACGAAGCCCGGATCATGGGAGTCATCGAGCAGGTTTACCGCTACGACGATCAGATAAAGGCCGCCCGCATCGAACGCCACAACCACTACAACCGCCAGGTCGTGCGCGCAATCGCCCAGCTTCAGAGACGAGGGCTGGCGGATCCCGACCTCGATCCGGTCATCGCCGCGTCGGTCATGGGAGCCATGACAAGCCGCTTCCCGGAGCTGTGGTTCGTCGAAGGCCGCATCGACAGCGATTTCGACGAGGGCGTCGACCAGCTGACCCGGATGCTGATAAACGCGCTTGGGCTGAAGCAGGAACCATCGAAGCTGCGCGTGCGTCGGGCGAAGGCAGCTGTAGGTCCGTAGCGGCACTTTCTCGTGAAACGGCACGTGTGGGGTGATGCGTCCGATCTCATAGACGTGCTGAACGTCCGTCCCGACGGCGACGGTCGCTTCGTCAGCGTCACCAGAGGCAGCGAGGAGCGATCGGTGGCCGAGGGGAGCCAGATGCTCGGCCAAGCCATAGTCGCGGCCGGCCGCCGCTTCGAAGGTCGTCGCCCGGTCTCGGCGCACATGGTCTTCTTTCGGGTCGCCGACGACACCGAACCGCTTTCCTTCAGCATGGCCGATTTGAGCGCCGGAAGAACCTTTGCCGCGGTGAGGGCAGACGTGGCCCAGGCCGGCAGGATGTGCGCCAGCGGAACAGTGCTGATGGACGCGAGTACCGCTGACCTCGTGCGCCACGAGGTCGAGGCACCGGATGTCCCACGCCCGGACGAGTGTGAACCGTTCGACATGGCGGTCACCGGCAGGTACGTGCGCGTGGCAGACGGGGCATACGACGGCGACCCCGACGCACCAACCGGCCCGCCAGTGATCGACGCGTGGGTCAGGTTCGATGAAGTCCCGGACGACCCGTGCATGCACGCCGGCCTTCTGGCTCAGTTCACCGGCCACATGTCGATCGCCGCCGCCCTCCGGCCGCACGCCGGGCTCGGCCAGGATCAGGCACACAGAACTCTGTCAACGGGGATCAACGCGATAGGCATCTCGTTCCATGCCGATGTCCGCGCTGACCGTTGGATGCTCTACCACCACGTCTCGACCTTTGCCGGGGACGGCATGACCCACTCGGAATGCCGGGTCCATGACGAGGAGGGTCGCCTGCTCGCCTCCTTCAACGTCGACGCCATGGTGCGCCGGTTCGGCAGCGTCCCGAACGGCATCCCTGAGAAGGCACTCCTGTGACCCTCACCGGAGCTCGGGGCCCGCTTGGTCCCAAGCCCTCAGGGCGTTTCGTGCCGCCGGTCAACCAGCCGACCGCCTACGTCGAGCCGTTCCGTCGAAGGGTGCGCGGCTTGGTCGGCGAACGCCCGGTGGTCGACAGCGAGTCCGTGCTGCTCGTGCACCGTCCCGGGCAAGCGCCGGCGTTCGCGTTCCCGGCTCCCGACGTCTCGGTGGTGAATTCGCGACCGTTGCCCGAGGTCGAGGGATACGTCACTGTTCCCTGGGATGCGGTTGAGGCGTGGTACGAGGAAGAAGAACGGATCGAGATGCACCCGCGCAATCCGTACCACCGGGTGGACTGTGTGCGGACGACACGACGGCTTCGAGTCGAAGTACATGGAGAGGTTCTCGTCGACACCAACGAAACGATGGGCGTGTACGAGACGTCGCTCGAACCGCGCCTGTACGTTCGCAAGGATCAGGTTCTCGGGAACTTCCTCTTTTCAAACCCGACTACCGAGACGTACTGCCCCTACAAAGGTTTCGCGTCCTACTGGAACGCTGTCATCGGGGGTGTTGTCATTGAGGATGCGGCGTGGTCATACGAGGACCCTCTGCCGGAATCGACCGCCATACGCGGAATGTTGTGCTTCGACGAGAACCGGGTCTCGGTGTCACACGACCTGCCCGCCCCCGCCACGCCCTGACTCTCCGGCACCCCTTAGCGGTGTGACGGGAAACCGAGGTCTACCGCGCTCGACCCGCTCTCGGGCCAGCGCGACGTGACCACCTTGGGGCGGGTGTAGAACCGGATGCCTTCCGGCCCGTAGATCGGCGCATCACCGAACAGCGACGACTTCCAACCCCCGAACGAGTGGGATGCGACCGGCACAGGTATCGGGACGTTGATCCCCACCATTCCGACGTGGACCGACCGCTCGAACTCGCGAGCCGCCCCGCCGTCGCTGGTGAAGATCGCCACGCCGTTGCCGTAGGGATTGGCGTTGACGAGAGCGACCGCCGCCCTGAAGTCCGGAACGCGCACGACCCCGAGGACGGGCCCGAATATCTCGTCGTCGTAGGCCTTCATTCCCGGGGTCACCCTGTCGAGGAGTGAGCAACCGAGGAAGAATCCGTCTCCGCGCTCCTCGGCGGTCCCGTCGACCACTACAAGTGCGCCCTCTCCGCTCGCGCCTTCGACGTAAGACCGGACACGGTCGCGGTGCTGAGCCGTAATCAACGGTCCCATCATCGATGCGGGATCGTCACCGGGACCCACCACCACGTCCGGGATCCTTGCCGCTATGGCGTCTACCAGGGGGTCGGCAACCGATCCGACGGCCACTACCACCGATATCGCCATGCAGCGCTCTCCCGCCGATCCATACGCGGCGGATATTGCGGCGTCCGCGGCGCCGCCGATGTCGGCGTCGGGCAGGACGACCATATGGTTCTTTGCTCCGCCGAGGGCTTGAACCCGTTTCCCGTTGCGGGTCCCCGTTTCGTAAACGTGACGAGCAATCGGCGTGCTACCGACGAACGAGACTGCGTCCACGTCGGGATGAGCAAGAAGTGCGTTCACTGCTTCTGCGTCTCCGTGGACGACGTTGACCACGCCGTCGGGAAATCCGGCGCGCTGCACCAGCCCCGCGAGCACGACGGATGCGGAGGGGTCTCGCTCCGACGGCTTGAGCACGAACGAGTTACCACAGGCGATCGCGTTGGCGAGCATCCAGAGCGGCACCATGACGGGGAAGTTGAACGGTGTGATGCCCGCCACCACCCCGAGCGGGTGCGGCACGGTGTGAACATCGATGCCGGTGGAGACTTCGGAGCTGAACGAACCCTTGAGGAGGCTGGGTATTCCGCAGGCGAAGTCGACGCATTCCAACCCGCGCGCAACCTCCCCACGGGCATCCGAGAGCACCTTGCCGTGTTCGCTGGTGATAATGGCCGCCAGGTCGTCCTGGTGTGCGAATACCAGCTCACGCAGGTGGAACAGCAGGCTCGCTCGGCTGGCAAGCGAGGATCTACCCCAGTCTTCTGCGGCGTCCGCAGCCACCTTGACCGCGTCAGCGACTTCAGTGGCGCTGGCCAAGCTCACCGATGCAGTTTGCGTACCTCTCGCGGGGTCGTACACGGGACCGGAGCGACCAGAGGTTCCTGGCGATGTTCGGCCGCCCACCCAGTGATCAATCGTCTTCAACCCGGATCCTCCCGACATCTTCGAACGACACCCGACGACGATTGACCATCGTATTGCCGGGTTTGCTCACATCGCGGTGGACGCTCTTCCCTGAGTGCGTGATTCGTCGCGGAATCGGCGGATCATGCTCTCCTGGACGAAGGAAGCTACGAGCCGGCCGTCTTCGGCAAATACGTGTCCCTCGCCGTAGGTGCGCCCTCGGCCGGCGTAGAGGCTGGTGTTCGTTATGAGGAGCCAATCGTCTGCGCGGAACGGTTCATGGAAGGTCAGGGTGTGGGCTATCACCCCCGTCGAGAGCGTCTGATGCGCCTGACTCTGGCCAATCCCCTCGTGAGGGCGCATAGCCGCCGCGATGAGAAAGCCGTCGGTGTACCACGACAGGAGGGCCTGGTGGAGAGCAACGACATCGGGAACGTCGGAGAAGCGAACCCACACGTTTACCTCCGCCGGACCTGTCACGTCCGTGGCCATCAAATCGACTCCGTCGACCAAGCGCATCTCGACCCCCGCTTCCGGCTGGTCGACCGGCGGAGCGTCATCGGGAGAGGCACCCGGTGCCTGCGGCTGCTGGTGCCGGATGACGTCGGGCTCTGTGCTGTCCAACAGGAGCAGGCCCTGACTCAGATGCCGGTCGCCTTGTGATGCCATGGCGCTCGTGCTCGCAAAGGCCCTGCCCGAGTGCAGAGTTCGAAGTTCGATATCCACCGGCAGTTCGGTGGTCCCGGCACGAGCGAAGATCAGATGCAAAGACCTCACCGTCTTTTCCGGATGGGCCAGCGACGCCGCCACGATCATCTGCCCCATGATCTGTCCCCCGAACACCGCCGGCCGTCGCTCGTCTCCGACTGACGCACCGCGAAACCTCGAGTCGCCGACATTCTCCAGGTCGAACGCCGCGAGGATTTTCGAGGGACCGTTCGACGTCGTGCTCATTGGAGAGCTCTCCTTCGTGTGAAAGATCTTCCGCTTCTGACGATCTTGGGGATCATGGCTCGCCAGGATTCTTGCCCGAAATAAACACGCTACGAGAGGATGTGCCAATGGGCCGGGGATCCGCCGAAGAATTCCGAATGTTCGATCTGCAAGACCGGGTGGCGATCGTGACGGGCGCGTCATCGGGCCTGGGCGAGGAGATATCGCGGGTTCTCGCGAGTGCAGGGGCCCGCGTGGCTGTCGTCGCCCGCAGGCAGGAGAGGCTGGTCCCGCTCGCGAAGGAAATCGGCGGCCTTGCAGTAAGCGCCGACCTCCTCGACTTGGACCGCATCGGCGACGTCGTGGCGAAGGTTGTGAGCGACCTCGGTCCCGCGGAGATCCTCGTGAACGCGGCAGGGCACTTTCTGAGCGAAGGCCGAGCCGAGAAAGAGCCGGCGGACGCGATCCAGGCAACACTCAACCTGAACCTGGTCGCTCCGTTCCGGCTGTGCCAAGAGGTCTACCCCCAAATGGTCTCGGTCGGGCGGGGGTCGATCATCAACATCTCGTCCATCAGCGGGCACGTTGGCGTACCTTCGATCCCTCAGGCTTCGTACGCGGCGGGAAAGTTGGGGCTTTCGGGAATGACCAGGGAGCTGGCAGTTCAATGGGGTCCCGACTCGATCAGGGTCAACACCATCGCTCCGGGGTTCTTCCGCAGCGAGATCACCGACGAGCTCTACGCATCGGAGAAGGGTGACGCCTGGCTTCGGCGGAACACCGTGCTGCCATATCACGGGACAGCCGAAGACTTCGTGGGTGCCGTTCTGTGGCTGGCGAGCGACGCCGGGCGCTTTATCACCGGGCAGACCATCGTGATCGACGGCGGGTGGACCGCTCGCTAGGGACCTCTCCGGACATCTCGGCCGGGACACCTCGGGCGGGGGCCCGGCACAGCCACCCTCTCCCCGATCGTCCACACGCATCGCCCCGCGACTTTTGACTTCGACGCCGATATTGGCGAGAATGCGCAAACCGCCTTTTTCGCGCGGCGCCACGAATGCTCCGGGGGGAGTCTTGATCGGAGGGCTAGATGGGTCCGACGGACGAGCCAGCACTCGTCGATCCAGAACTCGACGAGCCAGCACTCGTCGATCCAGAACTCGTCGAGCCACTACTCGGCGTACCTGTACTAGATGAGCCAGTACCTTCAGTTCCGTAACTGGCTGAACACCAGTTCCTCTGCTGAGAAGAAGCTCGCGACGGCAGCGCTGGTAGTCGTGCTTGGACTCACCGGGTGGGCGCTGGTCCCGACGGGAGGAGTGGGGGGCAACTCGGTCGCGGTCGGCCCGAACGGGCTGAGTGCAGGAAGCGGGCAAGGCACGACGTCGGGCGGGCAGGCAGGCGCAAGCGCGTCGTCGGCGGGGACCGTCCCGGGTTCGGGCCTCCCAGGGTCCGCTTCGGGTTCGCAAGCCGCGGGGGGTGCGGCCGGTACCACCTCCGGATCGGGCACAGCCACGAGCGGAACATCCGGGGGTAGCGGAGGACAGACGACCGCAGGCGGAGGCGTGTCGTTACCCGGCTGCGTGAAGAGCTCCGAGCCCGGGGTCAGCGCCACCCAGATCAACGTTGCCGACATCCTTCTGAACCTTGGCGGTGCGATCGGAAACAGCGCGGTCGGGCAATCCTCACCCCAGACACAACAGCAGATGGCCCAAGCGGTGGTCGACGACATCAACTCCCACGGTGGGGTTGCCTGCCGCAAGCTGGTGGTGACGTTCTACCAGGCGAACCCGATCGACCCGACCAGCACTCAGAACATCTGCTTGCAGATCCAGCAGGCGGGGGTGTTCGCGGTCATCGGCGGGTTCGCTTATCCCGAGAGCGCCAACGACTGCCTCGCCCAGGCGAAGATCCCTGTGATCGCGAACATCGCGCCGACACCGTCCGAGGCGAAGCAGTACTACCCGTACATGATGTCGGTGTCTCCCGACCCGTTGCAGGACTACAGAAACTCCATATTCGGGCTGAAGGCCAGGGGCTGGTTCACCGCCGCACAAGGCTTTCAAAAGCTGGCCATCCTCGAGGACGACTGCTCTATCGAGATCGACCATGCGGTTTACAACGACCTGCTGCAGGCGGGAGTCTCCGCCAACCAGATCACCAAGAACGACTTCTCCTGCCCCTCGAGCGGGTTCGCCTCGCCCAGCGACATGAGCAACTTCGCGACCCAGGACAACCTGGGGCACGTCACCAACATCGTCGAGGTCACGGGGGGCGGCAGCTTCAAGGAGTTCTCGACCGCCGCCCAGCAGCAGGGTTACAAGCCGCATTACCTGGCTTCG